>JBJEPO010000001.1:0-5391 GCA_051881275.1 Eubacterium sp.
TGATATTATCATCTTTGATTTCCCCGATGATGAATCTCAGCAGTACGTTAAGCGTATTATCGGTCTCCCCGGCGAAACCGTTAATATTGTTAACGGCGTTGTTTATGTAACCGATACCGAGGGTAACACAAAGCAGCTGCGTGACGATTTTGTTACAAACTGCGTCCCTACGGGAAATTACGGACCCTACGAGGTACCGGAGGATTGTTATTTTGTATTGGGCGACAACAGGAATAATTCCGTTGACGCAAGATTTTGGAAAAATACTTACGTTCGCCGTGACGCCATTATAGGAAAGGTAATGTTCCGTTACTACCCGTCCATAGGTAAAATTGAATAATTTAATACGGTACATAATTTAAAGCACTGCGGAAATGTTAAAATTTCTGCGGTGCTTTGTTATGTCAGTATTTCATTGTAATTGAATTTTCACCTTTTTTACCGTCAATTTCGGTAAAGCCTAATTGAGGTATAAAAACAATATTTTTAACATCCTTACAGTCATCCGCCTGCACCCACCGCATTGTAAATGTTCTACTGTTGACATCGGTGGAGTATTCGGTTATGTCACCGCATACGGCACAGGGATATGGACGGTTGAATACTTCAATCAGCCTTTTCTTGTTGTTGTCAAGATGCCAATAGATACTGCTCCACTGATTTTTTTCAAACTGCCTGTATATGTAATCAATATGCTCGGTCCATTTCTCGCCTGTAAAGCCCGTTCCGCCCCATTCGCCGAAAATTACAGGCACATTCATCTTCAGCTGATTATCCCTGATTTTATCAAGAATGTACTGAACACGGTCGTTGCTGGAGTAATTGTCGTATAAAGGCGAGTCAATAAACAGGTCGTAGGCGTGAGGGGAATAAATGCTGTTTTTCGGCATATCTATATCAAAATTAACACCCAAATTTGCATAGTAGTTGTGCTCAAACAAATTAAATTTGTCAGTTTTGTTTTTACCTGACATCATATCGGTGAACTTCTGATAATTTCCTTTGTTAAATTCATCGGTGTATTTTTCAAGACCGTCAATAACATTTTTAAAATTACCGTAATCGTCAATATCCGATAACAGCTTTTTCACACCGCTTGGTGATTTAACGGCAGATGCGATTTTTAATACGGATTTAATAAATCCGTTTCTGTCCTTTGAGGCGATAAAATATTTTTCAAAATCAAAATCCTTGCCAAAGGACAGAGCATACATCCTTTTAACTATTTCAAGAAAAATTTTCCTGCCGTTTTTGTCAACATAAGGCTCGTTGAGATAATCAAAGCCTATTACGTTTGAACAGTCCTTAAAGTAATTTCTAAGATAATCCCAGCACCTTGCAAAATCGTCAAGACAGCCGTTTTTATTATTCCAAAAATCGCTGAACGCCTGCTGAACGCTGTCCATATAAAAATATCCCTCTGCCCATATTGCAAGATATTTCTGCCCTTTAATATTATCGTCTATTGCCCAGTCAGGTGCGCCGTCACCGTGGAATTTTTTTGAAAATAAGTCCTGATGCATATCAATGACAACATAAATTCCCATATCCTCGCAGTCGTTGACAAATTCCTTGATAACCGTCAGCGCTTCGTTGTTATATATGCCTCGCTTCGGCTCAATCAGCGCCCAGGTAATGCCCAGCCTTATAATATTTACTCCGCATTTTTTACAGGCTTCCAAGGAGGTACTGCCTGCCGTGTATAAAAATTTTTTAAGCCTTCTCGGAGAAATTTTAGGGTCCTTCATACAAAGGTTAATACCCTTGAAGATTCTCTGTCTGTCGTGCTCGTCACGGATTTTCATATTGTCGCAATAAAATTTCATATCAGCACCTGTTATAAATTATAAAGTCTGTATGCGTTTTCTCTTGTAATGTCAAGTATGCTTTGAGCGTCTGTGTCCAAAATCTCTGCAATTTTTTCTGCAATGAACGGAATATATGACGAATCGTTGCGCTTTCCTCTGTGCGGCTCCGGCGCAAGATAGGGACAGTCGGTTTCAAGTACAAGGCGCTCTATGGGAATTTCCTTTACCACCTCAAGACTCTTTCTTGCGTTTTTGAAGGTGGCAACGCCGTTAAGTCCGATGTACATACCTAATTTGATAATTTCCTTTGCCATTTCCTTTGAGCCTGAAAAGCAGTGCAAAACGCCCTTGGGCTTTGTCTTTTTCAAAATATCAAGAGTGTCGCCGTGAGCCTCTCTGTCGTGGACTATCACAGGCATATCAAGCTTTTTTGCAAGCTCAATCTGCTTTTCAAAAAATTCCTTTTGCTTTTCCTTAGTTGAGCTCATCCAATGATAATCAAGACCTATTTCCCCGACGGCAACGCATTTTTCGTCACTGCAAAGCGCCTCAACGGTTTTTAAGTCGCTTATACTAAGTCCCTCCAGGTTTTCCGGATGAAAGCCGGCGGCAAAGTAGAAATAATCAAATTTTCGGGATAATAGCTGATTGTACCGTGACGACTCAATATCGCATCCGCAGGATACAACCCTGTCAACGCCTTTGTCCGGCAGGGAGGTCAGCAGGGAAAATCTGTCCTTGTCAAATTTATCGTCGTCGTAATGGGAATGTGTGTCAAAAATATTATTGTACATAATTATCCTTTAAAAAACGGCGGAATTATGGTAATGCCATTCTCCGCCGCAATTTTATTTATCTTATTTTTGTTCCTGCCGGCATATCAACAAATACAACCTTAACATCGTTTTCGTCAACATCGCCTGCAAGAAGCATACCGTTGCTCATTTCACCGCAAAGCTTTGCAGGCTTAAGATTTGCAACAATAATTACATTTTTACCGATAAGGTCCTCACATTTGTACCAGGGAGCAATTCCCGATACAATCTGCCTCGGCTCACCGCTGCCGTCATCAACCTGTATTTTAAGCAGCTTCTTTGCTTTTTTTACAGGCTCGCAGTCGGTGATATGAGCCACTCTCAGCTCAACCTTTGCAAAATCATCAATGCTGATTTGAGCAATGCCCTCCGGCTTTTCGGGGTTTGCTTTCTTTTCAGCCTCGTCCATTTGCTTTTTGATAAGAGCGTTTAGCTCGTCAATTTCCTTTTCTACGTCAATTCTCGGGAAAAGGGCAGGTCCTCTCTTAACAGTTACGTTTGCAGGCAGTACACCGTACTTTCCTGCGTTTTCGTAGGTGATAAGACCTTCGTCAGCACCTATTTGCTCCCAAGCCTTAGGCATTGTTGACGGCATAAAGCAGGACAGCAGGGTAGTGGTTATACGTATTGCTTCAAGCAGATTGTAAAGCACAGTAGCAAGTCTTGCTTTTTTGCTTTCGTCCTTGCCTAAAATCCAAGGCGTAGTTTCATCAATGTATTTGTTTGCTCTTGAAATAACCTTAAAGATTTCCGCAAGGGCATTGTTTAACTGGGTTTCATCAATGTAATAATCTGTTTTGTCACGCAGGCAGGTCATCATTTCAATAAGCTCATCGTCTGCGCCGTCTGCCTCTCTCTCCTCAGGCAGAGTACCGCCGAAATACTTGTCAACCATTGCCACGGTTCTTGAAATAAGATTACCTAAATCGTTGGCAAGGTCGGAATTAATGCGGTTAATCATAATCTCGTTAGAGAAGGAGCTGTCTGCACCTAAAGCCATTTCTCTTAAAATATGGTATCTTATAGAGTCACAGCCGTATCTCTCGCCGAGAACAAACGGGTCAACAACATTTCCGATTGATTTTGACATCTTTTGACCGTTAAAGGTAATCCAGCCGTGTACTGCCAAATGCTTAGGCAGGGGCAAATCAAGTGCCATAAGAATTGCAGGCCAGATAATAGCGTGAAAACGCATAATATCCTTTGCAACCATGTGAACATCTGCCGGCCAGAATTTGTCGTAATCATCATATTTTTCGTTGGCATATCCCAATGCGGAAATATAGTTAGAAAGTGCGTCAACCCAAACGTAAACCACATGCTTTTCATCAAATGAAACAGGTATGCCCCAGGTGAATGAGGTTCTTGATACACAAAGGTCCTCAAGACCCGGCTTGATAAAGTTATTAACCAATTCAACGGCTCTTGATTTTGGCTGTAAATAGTCGGTTTCTGTCAGCAGCTTTTCAATTCTGTCTGCAAAGGGAGACATTTTGAAGAAATAAGCCTCCTCAGAAGCCTCTGTTACCTCACGTCCGCAGTCGGGACATTTGCCGTCAACAAGCTGGCTGTCGGTCCAAAAGCTTTCGCAGGGAGTACAGTATTTTCCTGTGTATTTTCCCTTATAAATATAGCCCTTGTCATACAGTGCCTTAAATATTTTCTGTACGCTTTCTACGTGATAATCGTCTGTGGTTCTAATGTATCTGTCGTAGCTGATGTTCATATAGCTCCAAAGCTTTTTGAAAATCGCCACAATATCATCAACGTATTCTTTAGGCGTAATGCCCATTTCGGCGGCCTTTTGCTCAATTTTAAGTCCGTGCTCGTCCGTACCGGTTAAGAACATTACGTCCTTACCCTGAAGACGCTTGTACCTTGCGATTGAGTCACAGGCAACTGTTGTGTAGCAGTGACCGATATGAGGATTACCCGACGGATAATATATCGGTGTGGTAATATAAAATTTCTCTTTTTCTGCCATTTTATCCTCCGTTTATCTTTAGGCGAGAAGATTGTATTTGTTAACCTCGCCTGTGTTAGTTATAGTTTCCTCTGCGTCGGCTGTTTTTAGATTTACTTTAACCGATGCGTATTTGTTTCCTTTTTTATCCGTTACGGAAAAGTAGTAATATTCGTCCTCCTGTACGGTGCCGTTTACATCGTACTTGGAGCCGTACATATCCGAAAGAGCGTTTAACGCCTGATTGACGGAAATATTTGTCTCACCCTTGTATTTTGTGGTGGTTTTTGCTTTTTGAGCAGTAGTTTCCTTCTCGGTTGTTGTCTGCTGTGTGGTGGCTTCGGTTGTTTCCTCGGTAACTGCTGTGGTCTGCGTCTGACTCTGCTCGGTGCTTTGTTCAAGGGTTGTGCTTGTGGCAGAAACGGTGGTTTCCTCCGTCTTATCAGCCGAGCAGGAGGCAAATCCTGCACCGCAGCATACCGCAAGAATACAGCAAATAACTGCCGATATGTATTTCTTCATAATCATTCTTCCTTTATTTTTACAGCAGGGAAGCGGCACCCTTGTCCAGCATAAGAGTTACGTCCTTGTGGAACTGAAGAACAGAAGCAGGACACCAGGGTGTAACATTGCCGTTTATAAGCTGCTTAATAGCCTTTGCTTTATTTTCGCCCAGTGCGATGATAAGTATGCGCTTTGCCTGCATAATTGAGCCGATACCCATTGTTACGGCGTGGGTAGGTACCTCCTCAATGGAGTTGAAAAATCTGCTGTTGTCGTTGATTGTGGACTGCTTAAGCTCAAC
>JBJEPO010000002.1:0-5329 GCA_051881275.1 Eubacterium sp.
GTGCAGATAAGCAGAAGGTTGGTCAGTTCGCAGCACAGGTTCGTGAAAAGAGACCTCCCGAGCCATATAAGGGCAAGGGCATTAAATATGCCGAAGAGCATATACGCCGCAAAGAAGGCAAAGCAGGTAAGAAATAAGGGAAGGAGTGAATTACTATGGTTTCAAGACAGGATTCTAACAAAGCAAGACAGAAGCGTCACGTACGTGTACGTGGTAAAATCAGCGGCACAGCCGAATGTCCAAGACTTAACGTATATCGCTCCCTCAGCAATATCTATGTTCAGCTTATTGACGATGTTAAGGGTGTAACTCTTGCTCAGGCGTCAACAGTTGAAAAGGACTTTGCTCAGTACGGCGGAAACGTTGAGGCAGCTAAGGCTGTTGGAAAAACATTAGCAGAAAGAGCCACAGCAAAAGGCATTAAAGAATGTGTATTTGACCGTGGCGGTTACGTATATCACGGCCGTGTAGCTGCAGTTGCAGAGGGCGCCCGTGAAGGCGGACTTGAGTTCTAAAGAAGGGAGTATAATTATTATGAATAATAAAATTGACGTATCTTCAATGGAACTTGAAGAAAGAGTTGTAGCCATCAACCGTGTTTCTAAAACAGTTAAGGGCGGTAGAATTTTCAAATTCTCAGCACTTGTAGTTGTTGGTGACAAAAACGGACTCGTAGGCTTCGGTATCGGTAAATCAGGCGAAGTTCCCGATGCAATCCGTAAAGGTATTGAAGACGCTAAGAAGAACGTAATCAAAGTTTCACTCAGAGGTACAACAATTCCTCATGAGATTACCGGTAAGTTCGGTGCAGGCGAGGTTCTCCTTATGCCGGCTCCAAAGGGTACCGGAGTTATTGCCGGCGGACCTGTTCGTGCTGTTGTTGAAACAGTAGGTATCAAGGACATCCGTACAAAGGCAATCCGTTCAAACAATCCTTGCAACGTTGTAAGAGCAACAATCAACGGTCTCAGCCAGCTTCGTACTGCTGAAGAGGTTGCTGCCGTACGAGGCAAGACAGTAAAAGAAATAGTAGGTTAAGGAGGGGTCAGCATGGCAGATGTTAAAATCAAGCTTACAAAAAGCTTAATCGGCAGCAAAAAAGACCAGATTGCCACAGCCCACTCACTTGGTCTTCGTAAAATCGGCAACGTAACAGTTCAGCCGGATAATGCTCAGACACAGGGTAAAATCAAAAAGATTTCTCACCTTGTAACTATCGTAGAAGAATAGGGAGGTGCTCAGAATGAAATTGCATGAACTTTCTCCCGCTGAGGGCTCAAAAAAGGCTGTAAAGAGAATCGGCCGCGGTGCAGGCTCAGGACAGGGCAAAACTGCAGGTAAGGGTCATAAAGGCCAGAAGGCACGTTCAGGTTACAGCAGACGTCCCGGCTTTGAAGGCGGTCAGATGCCCCTTCAGAGACGTATTCCTAAGAGAGGATTTAACAACATCTTTGCAACAGAGTATGCAGTTGTAAATGTATCTGCTCTTAACGACAGATTTGAAGACGGCGCTACTGTTGACGCTGAAAGCCTTGTTGCAAGCGGTCTTATCAAAAAGACTCTTGACGGCATCAAGGTTCTCGGCAAAGGCGAAATCACAAAGGCTTTGACTGTAAAGGTTGACGCAATCAGTGAGTCCGCTAAAGCAAAGATTGAAGCAGCTGGTGGCAAGGTGGAGGTGCTTTAAATGATTAAAACCATCATTAACGCATTTAAGCTCCCCGAAATCAGAAAAAAATTACTGTTTACTGCTTTTATCATTCTCATTTTCAGAATCGGTTCATTTATTCCTGTTCCGTTTCTTAATGTTGTTGATGAAATTGACGTTGGTAAAGGCAATACAATTTTAACTTATCTCAGCTTGATGACAGGTAGTGCGTTCACATACGGAACTATTTTCGCTATGTCAATCACACCTTACATCAACGCATCAATCATTATGCAGCTGCTTGCAGTTGCTATCCCCGCTCTTGAGCGCCTTCAGAAAGAGGGCGAGGAGGGCAAGAAGAAGATTACTACAATCACCCGTATAGTAACAGTTGCTTTGGGTATTATGCAGTCAGTTGCATATTTCTTCTACCTTCGTGCTCAGGGCTATCTTATGACTGATGCAAACGGCAATGCCTTTACAGGCTTTGACGCAGTATTCCAGGCAATAGTTATTGTTGCGGTTCTTACTGCCGGCACAGCCGTTATTATGTGGCTGGGTGAACAGATTACAATAGACGGTATCGGTAACGGTATTTCCATTATCCTTTTCGCCGGAATTGTATCACGTTTCCCAACAATTATTAAGCAGTTATTCCAATATATCGAGACAGGCAGAACTGTATATAAGGTTCTCGTTCCTGTTGTAGTTGTAATCTTCCTTTTGATGATTGCATACATCGTATTTATTGATAACGCTGAAAGAAGAGTGCCTATCCAGTACGCAAAGCGTGTTGTAGGCAGAAAGATGTACGGCGGACAGTCAAGCCATATGCCCATTAAAATCAATATGAGCGGCGTACTTCCCATCATCTTTGCTTCTTCAATTCTTTCACTGCCCGGAACAGTTCAGATGTTCCTTACATCAGATAAGTACGAGGGTACTTTCTGGGAGGACTTCTTCAATGCGTTCCAGAGTGATTCATGGTGGTACGCAGGAATGTACTTCCTTCTTATCATCTTCTTTGCTTATTTCTACAGTACAATTCAGTACAACCCGATAGAGATGGCAAACAATCTTCGTAAAAACAACGGTGCAATCCCGGGTATCCGTCCCGGCAGACCCACATCCGATTATATTATGAGAATACTGTCAAGACTTACCTTGATAGGTGCTCTGCTTATTTCGGTTGTTGCACTGTTCCCAATCGTATATTCACTCATTTGTGATGCGGCAATTCCTCCTCTCCAGGAGGGCGGAGACGACGGCGGTATGTCAATTTCACTTGGCGGTACTTCACTTATCATTCTTGTAGGTGTTGCACTTGAAACCGTACGTCAGCTTGAATCACAAATGATGATGCGTCACTACAAAGGCTTCCTTGACTAATTGAAAGGATAATTAATATGAAACTCATTCTTTTCGGCGCTCCGGGCGCCGGCAAAGGCACCCAGGCAGAAAAGATCTGTGATAAATATAATATTCCGGCAATTTCAACAGGTAACATTATCCGTGCTGCTCTCAAGGACGGCACGGAGATGGGCCTTAAAGCCAAATCCTATATGGAGGCAGGCCAGCTTGTTCCCGATGAGGTTGTTATCGGTATTATCAAGGATCGTCTTAAAGAAAAAGACTGCGAAAACGGATTTATTCTTGACGGTTTTCCACGTACAATTCCTCAGGCAAAAGCCCTTCAGGATATGGGAATAGAGATTGATAAGGTTATCAATATTGAGGTTCCCGATGAGAAAATTATGGCAAGAATGTCCGGCCGCCGCGTTTGCTCAAAGTGTGCAAACTCATACCATATGCTTTACAAAAAGCCAAAGGTTGAGGGCGTTTGCGACGCCTGCGGAGGAGAGCTTGTTCAGCGTAAGGATGACGCTCCGGAGACCGTAAAGGCTCGTCTTGCTGAATACCACGAGATGACAGAACCCCTTAAAGACTTTTATCAGGAGCTCGGCATGCTGAGAACTGTTATCGGTCAGGAGGAGATTGCGGACACTACCAAGCTCGTTTTCGCTGCATTGGAGGATTAACATGATAGTGCTTAAAAGTAGCCGTGAATTAGAGCTTATGAAAGAGGCTTGTATAATTTCGGCTCAAGCATTAAAGGTTGCAGGCGAGGCTGTAAAGCCGGGCGTAACCACCTATGAGATTGACAAAATCGCTTACGACTTTATTAAAAAGTGCGGCGCGACACCGAACTTTCTCAACTACGGTGGGTTTCCTGCCACCGCATGTATATCTATAAATGATGAAGTAATCCACGGCATTCCGAGCAAAAACCGTGTTATCCAAGAGGGTGACATTGTTAGCATAGACCTCGGCGCTGCCATTAATGGCTATAACGGCGACAATGCTGCCACATTTATCTGCGGGACTTGCTCTCCCGAGGTAAAGCGGCTGGTAGATACCACCAGGGAAAGCCTTTATAAAGGCATTGAACAGGCGGTACCGGGCAACAGAATCGGCGATATAAGCAACGCAGTGCAGACCTACTGCGAGGAACGCGGTTTCAGCGTTGTCAGAGATTATGTAGGTCACGGCGTGGGTACTAAGCTTCACGAAGAACCGAGTGTACCTAACTTCGGTCACGCAGGTAGAGGTATCCGACTATTACCCGGAATGACATTGGCAATTGAACCGATGATTAATCTGGGAACCTATAAGGTTAAACAGCTTTCGGACGGCTGGACCGTTAAAACTGCCGACGGCAAGGCGGCTGCTCATTTTGAGCATACCATTGCCATCACAAACGACGGTCCCGTAATTTTGACGAAAGCATAAGCAAACACAGTTTGCAGTAATTGCAATTGCAGGCGATTACGCCGTAATGTGATTCCAGTTAAGAAATAAACATCAATCGTAATTAATTTGGCGAGGTATAAGATGTCTAAGTCAGATATGATAGAAGTTGAAGGTACTGTGGTCGAAGCATTACCTAACACAACTTTTAAGGTTGAACTTCAAAACGGCCACATTATTACCGCCCACATCAGCGGAAAGCTGCGTATGAACAACATTCGTATTCTTCCCGGTGACAGGGTGACAATGGAAATGTCTCCATACGACTTGTCAAAGGGTCGTATTATATGGCGTTCCAAGTAGAATTTAAAGGAGGATATTCAAAATGAAAGTCAGACCTTCTGTAAAGAAAATTTGCGAAAAATGCAAAGTTATTAAGCGCAATGGAAAAGTAATGGTTATCTGTGAAAATCCAAAGCACAAACAGCGTCAGGGCTAATCCTGAATTAATAATCGGAGGTAAACTGTAAAATGGCACGTATTTCAGGTGTTGACTTACCTAATGACAAGAGAGTTGAAATCGGTCTTACCTATATTTACGGTATCGGCCGTACCACAGCTACAAAGATTATCGAAGCAACAGGCGTTAATCCCGACACACGTTGCAGAGATTTAACTGAAGATGATGTTAAAAAACTTTCTGATTATATTACCAACAATCTTACAGTTGAAGGTGATCTTCGCAGAGACACAGCTTTTGACATCAAGAGACTTATTGAAATTGGTTGCTACCGCGGCATTCGTCACAGAAAGGGACTTCCTGTAAGAGGTCAAACTTCTAAGAACAATGCACGTACACGTAAGGGTCCCAAGAAGACCATAGCAAACAAGAAGAAGTAAAGTAGGAGGAAATATTCAGTATGGCTACTAAAA
>JBJEPO010000003.1:0-5248 GCA_051881275.1 Eubacterium sp.
ACATATCGCCTGTATGAAGCCATACCTTGCCGTCATCGTGCTTAACAAGAACCTTTGCGGTTTCTTCAGGGTCGTTCCAATATCCCTGCATAAGTGTGGGACCGTAAACGCAAAGCTCGCCGTCCTCGCCGATAACCTCTTCAGTAGTGCCGGGCTTAACGGTCATTGTCTGAATGTTGTAGCAGGGGAGACCGATACAACCCTGCGGAGCTTCACGTGTCATATCCGTAAAGGTGCAAACGGTAACGCACTCTGTAAGTCCGTAGCCTGTTGCAAAATGGAATTTTGAGCCGTTATCCTTAAGCAGTCTATCCATTTTTTCCGTAAGAGAATAGGGAACAACGTCACCGCCGGAGCCGATAAGCTTCATTGTGCTCATATCAACGCCCTTAAGATAACCGGCTTTATATACCTTTTCAAAGAAATCCGGCACGCCGAATATGTAATTGATATGATATTTTTTGATGGCGTCGGAGCACATTTTAGCGTCAAACTGAGGGAACAGCGACTGGGGCATACCAACGCACATTGACACATTCATACAAAGAGCAAATCCGAAGCCGTGGAATACAGGCAGAGCGGTAAGCATTGCGTCCTTGTCAGGGTCAATTTCCATTTTGATTGTAGTGTCAACAACGTCCACAAGCTGATATGAAAGACTGTTTATAGCATAACTGTTAAGCATAACTGCCTTTGGATTGCCTGTTGTACCGCCTGTCATCATTGTGGCGGCAGTTGCCTGCGGGTCGTCGGCAGGTGTAACTGTGTTTTCCTTAAGATACTCTCTGCCCTCTTTGAGAAAATCGCCCCACTCAATAAGCTTTTTTACACCCTTTGCCGGAGCGGTTTTGCCCTTAATCTTTTTCTTATAAAGCATATTGGCAATAAAGCCGTAAGGCGTTTTTGGGAAATATGTTGCGGTTTTGCATTTTACAAGGATTAAATCCTCCATACCGGTAAATGCCTTTTCCGATACGTCAAAGCAAAAAGCGAATTTTGCGCCTACAAGATTTTTGCAATACTGAGCCTCGCTGGCAACAGAAAGGGGATGAAGCATGGATGCGATTGCACCGATTTTGTTTACCGCATAAATTGCGCATATACACTGGGGCATATTAGGAGCGCAGATTATTACTCTGTCGCCCTTTTGCACGCCGTTTGCCAGCATAGCCGCCGCACACTCGTCAACCATTGTCTGTGCCTGAGTCCAACTGATAGTGTTGTTGTAATAGTAAAAGCAGGGATTGTCTTTTCTTATATCAGCAGACTCCTTAAACTTCCGGTACATTGTTTTGTTTACATCGTATTTTGTTACAAAATTTTCCATAATATTATCTCCATTTATATTTTCAACTTTAGTAATTATAGCAAAGTCGGGCTTGTCAATACAAATAATTTTGAATTTTTTTATTATTATTTTATATTTTGATAATAATACATTAATATTAACTATTCCTTTTGGCGTTCTTTTGTGTTATGATAGGCAGGTAAGAAAAATTTTAAGAGGTAACAAATAAATGGCGTATAAAATTAAAAAAGACCCTATTGATAAAATACCTAAGGGGCAGTTCGTTTTTTGGATAATTGTCAGAATATCCATGATAATCTGTGCCGCCTATTCCTTTATAACAGGCGATGTGGTTATGGGATTTGAAAGCGTATTCTGCTTTATCTTTACTCATCTGTGGGATATGTTCCAGGTGTTCGGAAATTCAAGCTTTATTGAGGAGGTTCCGCCTCTCAGCCAGACTATGCTTAACCTTATTATATTTATAGGTATAGTGATAGGCTCGTATTTCGGACTTTTTGATAAGCTGTGGTGGTTTGACGACTTTATGCATATTATGTCGGGTATTGTTTGCGCCGTGTTCGGCTATGATTTTGCCTGCATTATTCAGCGTAAAAAAGGTCAGTGCGCCGCCACCTTAGCCGCACTTTTCAGCATTATGTTTGCTCTGTCAATCGCTGTGGGCTGGGAATTTTATGAATTTTTGATGGATTATCTCCACGGAACAAATCTTCAGCTTGCCGCTCCCGGACCCGAAACTGCCGGATTTGATTTGTCAAAATATCACAACGAGTACGGCTATCTCGGTCTTGTGGACACTATGACGGATATGATGATGAACGCTGTGGGCGGTGTTGCAGGTATGATTTTTATGATTATTCTGCGCAACAGAAAAAAGAAAAATAAGTAATTTTTAAGGGTAAAGGCTTATGAAAAATATTCTCTATTACAAATCAAAGGCAAAGGCATGGGAGGAGGCACTTCCCGTAGGTAACGGCAGACTTGGCGCAATGGTTTTCGGCAATCTGTCGGGTGTGGAGCGAATTGCTCTTAACGAGGACTCCCTGTGGTCCGGTTATCCCAAGGATTTAAACAGAAAGGACGCAGGAAAGCATCTTGACGAAATCCGTCAGGCGATATTCAGCGGTAATCACAAGGAGGCACGCCGTATTGCAAACGGTGAAAGACGAGGTCACTGGAGCGAGGCTTATCTGCCCTTCGGTGATTTGATTATAGAATATAAAAAGCGTTTCTTTAAGGACGGCGAATATAAAAGAGCACTTGATATTTCAAAGGGTATCAGCACCACACGGGATTCCGTTATAACACAGACGGTTTTTGCAAGCCATCCGGCACAGCTGATTGTTGTAAATATCAAAAGTGCTTATCCTATTTCCTATAAAGTTCGTCTGCAAAGCAAGCTTGACAGTAAATGCTATACAAAAGAGGATTCTCTTGTTATGGAGGGCAAAGCCCCCGAGATTTGTATGCCGCCTTATCACAACGAGGGCAAATCCTTTGATTACGGCAGCGGTGCAATGACCTTCTGCGGCGTTGTAAAGGTTTTGGGCAGTGCCGTTTTTGAAAATGACTGTATAAGCGTTAATAAACAGACGGATACAACATTTCTTATTTCACTTGCCACAAGCTTTGTGGATTATAAATCAATGCCTAACGCAGACGCTGTTCAGAGAGCCTATTCATATTTTGATAATGTTAAGCCTTACGAAAAGCTCCTTGACGAGCACAAGGCAGATTTTTCTGCATTATTTGACAGAGTTGACCTTGATTTAGGCTCCGACAGGTCGGATGTTACCACCGACAAGCGTCTTAAGGATTTCAAAAAAGGTGCCGACGATAATAACCTTATCGCTCTGCTTTTCCAATACGGCAGGTATCTTACAATCTCCTGCTCAAGACCGGGCACACAGGCAATGACCCTTCAGGGTATATTCAATCCCCATGTCCGTGCCCCTTGGTCATCAAGCTATACCGTTAATATAAATACCGAAATGAATTATTGGTGTACCGATATTTGCAACCTTTCCGAATGCTTTGAGCCGTTTTTTGAGCAGGTTAAGAAGATGACGGAAAACGGCAAGGTTACCGCCAAGGATTACTATAACTGCTCCGGCTCCTGTGCCCACCACAACAGTGATATTTGGGGCGCAAGCTATCCTGCCGGCGACCCTACCGGCAAAGCCAACAGCGAAAGCTATGCCTGCTGGCAGAGTACGCTCCCATGGATGTTAAATCAGGTGTTTGAGCATTACAGATACACAAAGGACAGCGCACTTTTTGACGAGATGAAGCCGTATTTTAAGACTGTTCTTGATTTTTATAACGACTTTTTGGTGGAGCATAACGGCGTTAACGTAACCTGCCCTTCTATCTCTCCCGAAAATACATATATTGACAACGGCGAAAGAGCATGCCTTACATATATGCCCACTATGGACATCGGTATTTTGCAGGAATTTTTTGCCAACTGCCGTGAATTCGGCTTTGACACTCCCGAAATTCCCGATATACCCATTGGCTCTGACGGCAGAATTAACGAGTGGTGCAAGGAATACGGCGAGGCTGAAAAGGAGCACCGCCACGTCAGCCACCTTTATTGTATTTATCCATCAAGCATTCAGCAAAGCGATGATGTAAACAAGGCGGCGGAAAAATCACTTTATGTACGTGGCTTCGGCGGTACAGGCTGGTCGCTGGGATGGAAGGTCTGCCTGTGGGCACGCCTTAAAAATCCCGAAAACGCCCTTCAACTCATTAAAAATCAGCTCACTCCCATTCGTCCGACTAAGGTTCCGATTTATATAACAGGCGGCGGAAGCTATCCTAATTTGTTTGACGCCCATCCGCCCTTCCAAATTGACGGTAATTTCGGCGTTGCCGCAGGAATTGCGGAGCTTTTTAAAAATAAAACCGTCCCGAAGGAGTGGAACGGCTACGCAAAGGGCATAAAGCTTTACGGCGGGGAGATACTTAATATAGAGTTTTCACAGGGGAAAGTGACGGATATTAATGGATAATATACTGCTTGTAGGCACCGGCGGAACTATTGCCTGCGCCGAAAAAGAAAAAATCTGCCTTGACAAACCGTTTAAAATTCTTGATTACTGCAAGTATGACAATGTGCATTTTGATTGCGTGTCGCCCTTTTTTGCCCTGTCGGAAAATATGAATTTTGATATGTGGCAAAAGCTTTATGACTGTATAAATTCGGTTGATCTCAGCAAATATAAGGGTGTTATTGTGCTTCACGGCAGTGATACTCTGTCCTTTACCGCATCCTTTTTAGCCAATGCCTTTTATGATAAAAGCATTGTTGTTATTGCCAGCGATAAACCTCTTGAGGATGATACCGCCAACGGCTTTGAAAATTTTGAGCTTGCAGTTAACGCAGTATTAAAGGGAATTGACAGAGTTTATGTCAGCTATGACGGACTGCGAAGGGCAGAGATTAATCCGCCTCTGACAAACCCTGTGTTTAATCCGAAAAATATACTTGTTATATCACCCTGCGTAAATATAGATTATAACAATTATAATTTGGACGGTGTTGATGCGGTTTTGCACACTATGTACCATTCCGCCACCGCACCGCAGAATGTATCGGCTTTTTTTGAAAAATGCAGGGCAAAAGGCATACCGTTTTATTTCGTCACAGAAAATTCCTCGGCAAATTACGAAAGCGCAAAGGATTTTGAAAACATTATTTTCAACTCCACCCTTGAAAGTGCCTACGCCCGATTATTGCTATCATAAATTACAATGCAAAACCGTCTCTAGTAATTCAGAGGCGGTTTTTATTGCATATTTTTATTATAAGATGTAAAATAAAAAGTATAAAATAAGGAATATTCTGTAATTTTTTATCAGTTAAATGGGGGAAATAGTATGAACAAAAACAAAATAATAATTACATCTGTAGTATCATTGTTTGTTGCTTTA
>JBJEPO010000004.1:0-29929 GCA_051881275.1 Eubacterium sp.
TGCTCTAGAAAAATTGATTTCGTGAATTGATATGCCTTCGGTTCACCTCGACCAATAAAAATAAGGCACCCATTTAGGTGCCTTATTTTTATTCATTTGATAATCCGGATTTGAACCTGCGGCAAGCTTCTCCAAATCTTTGATTTGGGAGAAACAGTCCGGGGGACTGTTTCGTAGAAGGTTAGTTAACGTAGAAATCCTGTCACCTCGACCAAAAACGGTGGTTATTTAGCCACCGTTTATTTTTTTGCAAAAGCCGTGAAATGCCCTATTCATCGGGCTTTCGGAACTTTGCCCACTACACTTGCCGATACTTGAGAACAGTTGGATATCGTTAAATTCGGGGCAAACCTGCAACCAAGTTGCAACTTTAGTTAATAGTAATCAGATAACAACTCTATATCATGAACGCCCCTAAAAAATCACAATGTGTTTTTTAGGGGGCTTGATTACGTAATTATGTTTTATAAAAACTCTTGCATTTTTCTATTTTTTGTGTTACAATACAAGTAGTAATATGATTAGAGTACTAATTTTTTGAGTGCCTGTGTGGCATGCTTATTATATATTCGATTCTAAATATGGGGTCACTCTGTTATTTATTATAACAGGGTGACTTTTTGTTTTTAAGGAGGTGAACACATTGAAATTTAATTCTGATGATTTTAGGAATTCAGATGGATATATATCTAATATTGAAGCACTTATTTCCTGTGCAAATTTTGTTTTTAAAAACACTCAAACTAAAAAAATACCGATGAATAATTAGGCAAAGAAAAAGAGCTATGATATTATAAATAGATCATTTGGAGTACACTCGAGTATTTGACACAGTTTTTCTATCGTTTCTAATTGTAATCCAGTTAAAGTGTTATCACAAATCTTATTAACAGTTTTGTATGTTGTTTGCATCTCTTTTACAAGCCAATATCTTGTTTTTCCTTTTTTATTTAGGAGGTTTTGCACATTCATTTCGATCATATTATCACCATATAAATTTTAACATTAAATGACCGTTGATATAATTAACCTAATAGTAGTGTACCAAGTGGTTGACTATTTGATATTAGCATGATATAATAAATTAGAATATCAATTTATTTTTTGTGGTCTGCACTTAAATAACTTTGAGAAAAGAGGAACTATAAAATGAAAGATAAAAAAGCAGAAAACCTATTTCAAAGAAAAATTTTTACTGATCTTGAATATGCTCAAAAGTCATATAAAAAAGAACAATGCATATTATCTGTAAAAATAATTTGCACAGTCCTTTCAATTTGGCCCACCGTGGTTATGCTACTTCAAAAAAAGATTACAAATAGAATAACTGCTGATTCTTTTATAGATTACTTATTAGCAGGCATTATGATATTAGGTTATTTAGCAACAATCTTATGTGCTTATAAATTTATTTTTAAACTGTTTGGAATTTTAATTTCATTTGGATTTTCAATCGTTCCGTTTCTACTGTTTGACATAATAGGTGCAGGGATTGGTTTTCTGATAGCAATAGCATTAGTAGCCTTTTTGCCTATTGTTCCCTGTATTATTTCTCTAATTCAAACAATTATAAACTTTATCGATGCGAAAAAATATTTAAGCAACGAATCAATACAAAATGTCTCAATTAACAGAAAGGATGATTAATATGAAAAGTAGAATTATTTTAGTTATTATATCAATTATATGCATGATTTTTTGTTCCTGTGGAAAGGCAACATCTGTTCCTAATGAAGAAGATGTTAAAAGTAATGAAAAAAACATTGAAACAAGTTCCGATACATATACAATAGAAGACAATTCCCAATTGATTGAAAAATTAGATTTCCAACCAAACGATGTGGTTGTAAATTCTAAACCAAAAGATTTATATATTCAAATTGGAGATGTATATTTTTCTCCTACCGAAAAACTAACTGTTAACGAATTTATTAAAAGAGCAAATGGTAGTTCAATGAATTTGAAATATCAAATTTGTGAAGACGATATTAGTGATAAATTTGTGGAATACTCCCAAAATTATCTTGTAGCCGGAGGAGAAGATGTTGATATTTTCTTTTACTGCGACAATCAACTATTATTTAAATTAAACGCACTTAATATAACCGATAAAACATTGTCATTAGGGGACTGTTATGCTTTTACAATGAGTGAAATGCACGAACTATTTTCTAACGATGCAGTAGATACTAAATCTATAAGTTGGTATTGTAACGGAGTCCCATTTGGTGGAGGAGATTATTCATATTCAAGTATCAAAGCACTTTTTGATAAATGGGATTTATCATACGAAGAAACTGAAGAAGATGGCAACTTACTAATATATTCAAAATTGGAATATACAAAAATAGATATAAAATACCAAAACGGTTATGTTAGTTTTATTCCTTACTACTCGGCAAAAATAAACAAATCAACTGGTAATGTTGAAGAGTTCAGTTATTCTTTTACAGGATACAATTATGGAACAAATTAACATAACATATAGTGTTAGAGTGAATACAAACAAAAAAGCAAATTACAACTTTATGTTTTGAATATATGGTCAAAAATGAATATGTTTCTTAAAGGGCTTTACTATTATTCACCCTGCATTTAATGTAGGGTGAATAAATAAAAATATGGATAATTCACGAACCAATGAACAAGCAACAAGATATTTGAAAATAGCCCCGAAAGCCTTGTAAACAGTGGGTTTACAAATTTAAAGTTCGTACACCTCGACCAATGAAAAGCGGATACCCAAAGGGGTATCCGTTTTTCATTCTTGATATAATACAGGCTTGAACCTGATAATTAATTAAATATTGTATTAAACTCCGCAAAGCTTTCGCAAACAGTGGTTTCGCATTTATTAAGCAGCTTGGGCGACTGTTGGCCGCAGGACACAAGAATACAATCTGTTCCCAACTGCTGTGCCGTTTCATAGTCGTGCAGTGTATCGCCTATATAAAGTGTTTCCTTTGGGTCAAGATTATTTTCCCGAATATACCGCTTGCCACGGACGGTTTTGCTTTCCATAGCAATACCTTCAGTGCCGAGAATATCACCGAAGTATTGCTTAACATTAAGGCTTTCGGCGTATTTGGTGATTTCAGCGGTTTTGAAAGCAGATAAAATAATCTGCCGACAGTTTTCTTTCCGGAAATAATCTAAAGCTTTATCAATGTCCTTATGTAATCCGATTTTTTTGGATAATTCGTTGTATAAAACGCCCCATTCTTTATCAAGTGTTTCCATACTCTGTTTACTTAAATCAAAAATTTTATTGTAAAAATTCACAACAGGCGTGTCAATATTATCACGGTAAAATTCAAGAGTAATGGTGGGATAGCCGTATTTTTTTAACAAAATATTTGTCGCTTCAAAAGCGGCGGCGGTATCGTCAAGTATTGTTCCATTCCAATCCCATATTATGTTCTTATATTTCATATCAGCACCGTTTAATTATTTGTTATTGTAATCGGAATAAAATTTTGAGATGTATTCTTCAATATCATTTCTGTTAGCCTTTAACGGACCGGGCGTTTCCATTTTCAGCGATACCGTTGCAGTTGCGTTAAGCAATGATTCCTCTATTGGATGAGTCAGCCTTTCGTTAATATATGCGGCAAATGTCGTGTCGCCTCTGCCTGTTCTTCCACTGAGATTTCGTGCTCGGATAGGGCAGGTATATGTTTTTTTGCCATCATAAACAAGCACCTCGGTATTGTGGGTTATAAGAATTTCCTTTGCACCCAGCTCCCAAAGCATTTTTGCCGCCTTTTCTCTGTCGGTGGTCCCGGTGAGGATTTCCGCCTCGGCGGCGTCGGTTTTTAAATATGTTATGAAGGGCAGAATTTTTTTCTTGTCTGCCCAATCCCTGAAATACATTGAGCCATTGCTCATATCTGCGTGACGCAGGCAGGCCTGAACATCAAGTGCAACAGCACCTTTTTTTGAACATTCGGTAATCATTTCATTTGGGAATTCGCCGTAAAGCAACCCTGCAAAATGATAAATTTTTGCGTCAACATCCGGAAGGTCATTAAGAGAAAACGGCTCTGCACAGGAAAGGCAGGTGCTTTTTCTACGTTCCTTATCGGCTGTAAAATATTCGTTTTTCATAGTCGTTGAGCTTTCACAGAAGGAGCAGTAAACATCATCACTGCTTATTGTAAAGCTTTCAAGCCTGTCCTTATCCTTTTCGGCAAGCTTGGTAACTGCGCCCGTTCTGTGTCCGAGAGCAAACGCAGAGGCTGACGAGAAAAGCACGGCTCCGCCGCATATTTCGCTTGAATTTTTAAGATGGTCAATGTTGAAATCCTTTGTTATATGACCGATAATCAGACTGTCGTAATGCTTCATTATGTCTCCTTAAATCATATATGTTGTTTCTTCTTCTGCGCTTATTATACCTGTTGAAATCAGGTCTTTTTTCGGATTGTAGTCGGCAGATTGGTGGGTAGCAATAATTTTTGTGTCAGGATATTGATTTGAAAGGCGTATAGCGTCATCAATATTCATGTGAGGACCCTTAAAGCCCTTTGGCTTACTGCAGTCTGCAAGAACCCAGTTGCTGACGTCAAAGCATTTTAAAATATTGTCATTAAAGAGTGTGTCGCCGGTATAGCACAGGGTTTTGTCGCCCTTGATTATTACTGCGTAATCCGTGACGGTGTGCTTCATCGGCAGAAAGCTTAGCTCCATAGAACCGATATTGATAACCGTACTTTCATCTATGTTAATTATGTTAAAATTAGGATGGTCAAAAAGAAGATTATACCAAACAGTATCTTCATAATGTGTGTAAATGTTTACCGTGTGTGACAATTCTTCAAGCAAATACCTGAAAACAAGCAAATCACTTGTGTGGTCGTAATGCAGATGGGATATGAATATGTGCTTAACCTTTTTTATATCAACTGCATTGCAAAGCCTTGCAAGCGTTCCGCTTCCCATATCAAGAACCAGATAATCTTCCTCGTTTTTCACCAGGTATCCGCTTGCACATCCGTTTCCCGCCTTGCCGTAGGGTCCGTATTTTCCGAGAATAGTAAGTTCCATTTTGTACCGCCTTTACTATTAAACCAAATCGGATTCGTACTCTTTTTCAAGCTCAGGCTTAACATTTCCTTTAAGCAGATTAAGCTTAAGTATAGCCTTTGACTTTGAATAATCACGTGTCATAAAATCTCCGGCTATTATATTTGCTCTTTCAAGATAACGGGGAGTAGAGGCAATTTTGTCAATGATTACATTGAAATATTTAACCAAATCATCATCAAGCCTTGAGGGTGTGGTAACGCCGATTTCAGTGCCTAAATTCGGCGTTTGCTGTGTTTGAAACCAGTAAAGACCGTCTGTTTGATAATCGTCAAAGAAGCGCACCGTTTCGTTGGCAAATTTTTCTGCCTTTGCACCGTTTACCGCCTTTTCCCAAGGTAAAATCTGTTCGCAGTTTTTACTGTATTTGTAGTCCTCGTTGTCGTTTATGAGGATGTATTTTTTACCGCTTTTTCTAATGTCGCCCACGGTAACTTCGCTGATGTGATTGAAATCACAAAACGCATATTTTTCAGGCTGAATATATTTTTTGAGTAAAGCGTCAACCTTGTTTTTGTCTGCTTTATAGGTTAATGTAATCGGACCGAATTTTTGTGGATAATATTCTCTTATATCCAAAAGCAGAATTTCATTTGGGTACAAATCCATGGCTTTTTTTATATCCTTAAGAGCATTTTCAAACAAATCACCCTTTGTGATTCCGTGCGCCAAAACGATTTCGCCCTTTCTGTTTGTGTTAAGGCGCAGGCAAAACTGTCTTATTCCGTGTTCAAACTGTACAAAAAGATTATCCTTTTGACATTCAGCCATCGCACTCATACCATAGCTTCCTGCATTGTGAGCACCGGGAATAACAAGATTAGTAATTTTTACGTCGTCCTTTATGTACGACATCCAATTTGTGTAAATCATAATTGCCTCCTGCCTTTTTAATACAATAAAATTATTTTAGCACAGATTGACGGTTATATCAATGCTAAGCTATACGAAAATAAAGTGAATAAGCAGCATATAGCCGATTGTGCCTACGGCTATGCTTAAAAGTGTGTTTTTCTTCCATAGGTGGACTAATGCGGTGGCGGCGACGGCAATAAGCTGGGGGATAATTATATTTTTGTCGCCAAGAGTAAAATCTTTAAGGCAGTACACAATAAGCACGCCTATAATTGCCGCAGGCAGAATGTCGCCTAAATATTTGATGAATTTAGGCACCTCTTTTTTGTTGCCGAAAAGGGCAAAAGGGAAGAGTCTTGTTGCAAATGTGCAAACCGACGCAACTATTATCATAGCCACGGCTTGAGAAAGGCTTAATGCCATATCACTTCGCCTCCTTTTCTTTGCTGAAATAAGGCTTGCCTGCCGTAAGTGCAAGCACGGTTATAATCAGCGACGGCAGCAGAAAGCGGTCTGCACCGAATATTATCAGGCAAATGGCAGAGCACCCGATCCCTATAAAGCCTACGGATTTAAGCCTGCCCTTATGCTCTCTTACCAAATCAATAAAAATAACTACAAAAAGCGCAGTCATTGAAAAATCAATTCCCTCAAAATCAATGGGTATAATCTGACCTGCCAATGAGCCTATAACAGAGCCGGCTATCCAATAGCAGTGGTCAAAAATGCTGATTAAAAATCGAGCGTGAGGCTCATTGACATTTTCGGGAACAGAAGAAAATGAGGTGTTAACCGAATATGTCTCATCGGTAAGTCCGAAAATGCAAAAAGGGTATCTCCAGCCGCCCTGTCTGAATTTTTCAATATACGAAAGACCGTAAAAAATATGCCTGGAATTTATAAATAAAGTCATAACAGCGGTGGTGGCAAGTGACGCACCGCCTGACAACAGCGACACCAGCAAAAACTGACCGGAGCCGGCATATACAAAAAGCGAAATAAAAATTGCCCAAACCCAGTTATATCCTGCGTTATATAGCATAATTCCGAATGCAGAGCCTAAAAACAGGTAGCCGAATAAAACCGGCAGCGATTTTTCCAGCGCAAATTTATATGTTTCAATTTTATTGCTGTTTTTCATAATTTCCCTCTCTAAAAAACTGCAAAATATTGTTGATGCTTTGTATGGAACAGATTGCTTGTCCCGAATTTAATTTGAAATGCGGGGCTGCCCCACTTTTTTGTGAGACAGCCCCTTTTTTGTTATTATGAATTTGAAATTCTGTACGCCTTTACGCCGTGCTTGGGAATGGTTGCCGTAATATCATCCTGGCGCATACGCTCGTCCGTCCATAGGTCGTGAACCTCGTATCCGTGTGAGCTTCTGCCGAAATCAAGGTACTTTTCATCGCAGAGAGCATCAATTTCAAAATTAATGGTTTTCTTTGATGATGACTTATTAAGAAAGCACAGAGCCACATCGCCGTTTTGAAGAGGACGTGCCAGAATATCAACGGTCATTGATGATTTAATACGCTTTGCAGGCTTAACAAGAGGGTCCTGGTCAATCAAAATCATACTCTTGTTTGTTACAATATCAAGTATATCCTTGGCGGATTTTGAATTACTGTCAAGCTTTCTTAAATCATTGCCTAAAACCAAGGGAGCCGCCATCATACACCAAAGGGTGAAGTGCGAAATATTTTCATCCTTAGTCAGCTTGCCGTTGCCTACTTCAAGCATATCCGGGTCGTTTACGTGACCGGGACGGGCGTATTTGTACAAATCAATATTCCTTGAATAAATGAGCATAATGCTTGCCCAATTCGGCATAATATCGTGGGTTGTGCGCCACATATTTCCGGCTTTTCTGCCCCAGTTCCAAGGATGAGCAGTACCCCATTCGCAAAGGGAATAAACGATAGGCTTTTCCGGTGTGTTGGTGTATTCCGCCCAAGCCTTTGAAGCGTTTTTAAGAGCGGCACCCATACGCTTGTACTGAATGTAGGAGGAGTCCGCACGGGTAACAACAGGGTTCATAAGCTTGATAACATTTTCACCGCTGTCAAGTCTGATTATCGCCTGAAGTCTTGCATCGTGGGTAAACGGACTTGTAGCAGGGAAGAATACCTCGTTAACTCTGCCGTTTACTATAATCTGAAGATACTGCGGCTTGCGTGTAAAGGTTTTGTTGTAGCGGATTGTGAAAACATAATCACCGCCCTGAGAGATATTTTCCGTAAACGTGGCGGTGCCTGCGCCGTGGTTAAGATATCCGATACCTTGCTTTGAAGGCAGGTCACTGCATTTTACAGCTCTTGCTCTGCCGGTGTATTTTGCGTGCTCGGGCTTTAGCTTGATGAATGCCCTTTCGCCCTTTCTACTGATGTCTATAAATTCAATAACAGGCGTGTCGCCACTAATGTATTCGTGGTGACAAAAATCGTATTTGAAAAATTCAGCACCCCAGGAGGCAAAGGTTTTTGCATCCAAATCCTCGTTGCCCAGAGAAGCAGGCAAATCCTCGCAGGTGAGAGTGCCGTTTGATGAGTAAAGACCCACCTTTAAACCCAAGGCGTTGATTTTCTTAATTAAATTGTCAATGCCGGAGGGAAAGGTTTCAAGGTCGCCCTGCATTTTTCCGTCGGAGTCACGCAGGGAGCTTTGCCAGCAGTCGTCAAGGTTTATGTATTCATATCCTGCGTCTGCAAGACCGCTTTTTTTCATAGCCTCGGCAGTTTCGTAAATAATGTCCTCGTCAATATGGTTTCTGTGGGTGTTCCAGCTTGACCAGCCCATTATGGGAGTTTTTTTGGCGTTGTTGCTGTAATCCTCATCCTCTGAAGTATCAATGGTAAGCCTTGTAGGCAAAAGCTGTTTTAATGCGCAAAGGGGACATTTGCCCTCTGCCTTGAGAGCCAAAAACCACGTAATAAATGCAACGATTGCTATGGCAAGAAGTGCGATAATTAAAATCAAAAAAATCATAACAAACCAATCTCCTCAAAATATTCCAGCTCAAACTGAGCCGCTTTATTTGTCTTATCACTGCCGATTGAAGCGGTGGACTTTTTCACAAATTCTTTTCTTTTATTTAAATTGTATATTATTCTGTAAATCCAGGCATAGCCTGTAAGCCAGGGTCTGCCCTCAATAAATTTAATGTACGGAATTTCCTTTAGCTTTTCATACGGCGGAAACAGCAGTCTTAAACGTGTCATTACAGGAGAATTTTTCTTGCCCTCTTCAAGCTCCTTGCGCTGAATTACAGCCGCTTTGTTTCGGTTTACGTTACCGAAGGCACCGAAGGAAAGCAAAAATATTTCCGTTTTTACAACGTCATCAACGTAAGCCTGTCCAACTCCAAACCATTTGTAACACACCGTTAAAATAACCTTTGAAAAATCGTAAAGACCGATTTCCTTCATTTTGTTTAACACATTGTCCAAATTAATATTGCATTTTTGAAGCAATACCGCCAAATCCACAATCATTTTTACACCTGCACCGTAGAACCAAAAATGATGGGCAACGTGAGTAAGAAGATAGGCAAAATGGTAATCGTCGTCAAGATAACCGCAGTATCCGTCAAATTTTGCATTATTAACAGCATCTGCGAAGCCGTCGCTTGCCGTAGAGGTGCCGACCTTTCCGCTGATGATTTTTGTGTGCATTTCAATTAGGACACCGTTATATGTATAATCGTAAACGGGTCCGTTACAGTTTTTGTTCACAAATCCGTTTTCACACAGGATTTGTTTAACTGTGTCCCTGTTTTCATCGTCAATAAGCACATCAATATCGCCCATTGCACGAACCTGGGGCAGAGGATAAAGCTCTTTTATTTGCGCACCCTTAAAAAACACATGGCGTATTTTGTTTTCCGACAGCAGACTGCTAAGAAGATTTATTACCTCTGTCTGAGTTTGATATCTGAAAATGCTCTCGTAAAAGGCATTTTCAAACAACTGCTTAATTTCAGCATTTTTATTAAATTCATCACAGTCCTTGATTACGCTGTTTACAAGGGCGCCTAAATTATGGCTTTTTGAAATATCATATAATGTTTTATAATCAATGCCCTCGGGCATTTCAATTTTTGTTTGATGAATATAGGCGTTGCATATATCAATCAAAAGCTTATGCTCTTTTATCATCCAAACACCGCCTTACCGAATATAAGGCTGAGAATAGTCATAATCAGTCCGGCGATAAACACACCTATTGCAATTACGCCGAAGCTTTTTTTGCGGTCAAGATGAAGCAGTGACGCCAAAAGCGCACCGGTCCATCCGCCTGTACCGGGAAGGGGAATAGCAACAAAAAGCAGAAGTCCCCATACTCCGTATTTATCAATTTTATCACGTTTTTTCAGCGTTTTTTCTTCAAGCCAGATAACCGGTTTTTTAATTCCCGGAACCTTTTTCAGCCATTCAAAGATTTTATTGATTAAAAGCAGTATAAAGGGAATGGGAAAAATATTACCCAAAAAACTAATAATAAATCCGACAAATGTATTCATTTGCAGGATAACTATTGCCGTAAACATTCCCAAACGGCACTCCAATATAGGACATACCGAAATTATAAATACAGTAAGCCAGTCGGGGATACCGTGGGCAGATAAAAATTCCTGTATCGCATAGCATACGTCTTGCATATTATATTCAAACCTTTCTGTGTTAATACGGCAGCACTAAATATAATTGTGTGTGTTTAAAAAGTCGTGGGCGGCGCCCAGTATATATCTGTCATTTTCAAATTTAAGCAAATTCATTGCCTTATCGTATGTCAGCCAGATATAATCCTCTATTTCATTTTTCTGAATAGTAGTAGAGGTGTCCTTTGTAGTGCCGACGAATATAGATACCTTCTTCTCTATTCTGTCACGAATTTTGTACTTTGATTCGCACTCAAATCCGTCAATAATATCTATATGTATTCCTGTTTCCTCCAATACCTCACGGTATGCGGTTTCAAGCTTTGTTTCGTCAGGCTCAATATGGCCCTTCGGAAATCCCCAATGAGCAGAGCGCTTATTCTTAATCAAAAGATAACGCACAATGCCGTGTATATCACGAAAAACAACAGCGCCGCAGCTGCTTTCGTAAAGACATTCCAATTTATATGTGGGAAAGTCCTTTTTTATGTCTATAACCTTTTTTATGTCGTTGTTTATGAAGCGGGTGCTTTTCGGCGCAACAATCCAAATATGACGGGACGACTTCTTATCGGAGAGAACGGCAATAACCCTGCCGTCAAAATTGCTTACCGGATGGTCTATCCCCATTACAAATGCTTCCTGTCTGAATTTCGGATAAATTCCGCCGAAATTCAGAGGGTAAGTATAGCCCGCTTCATCAGTTGAGCCGATAGGTCTAACAACCTTAACCCTAACGTATTTTCCGAGCATTTTTTCACCACCGAGTTTAAGATACTATATAAGGCTATTATACAAAAAAAATACCGCTGATACAAGTATTATTTATAATTTATTATAATATATAAATTATATAATATTATATACATTATATATACGGTGAGTGACCTGTCACGATAAGGTTGGCTTATTACAAAAAACTGCCTTGCTTTCGCAAGACAGTTTTTGTTTTGTTCAGTTTTTGCTGTTATTAAGCAAGAGTCTGAAGAAGATCTACAAGACTTTCAATAACTTCGTCAGCGTCACCCTGAAGCATTCCAAGTACCTGACCGATTACATCAGATATTGAATCGCTTACATTGTCGCCAAGGAGTCCGCCTACGAGATCTACGATTGCATCGTAGTTGCCCTTGTAGTTGATTGTGTTAACAAGATATCTGAGAACTGCAATAAGTGTAGCATCCTGGTCGGATTTAACACTGATTCTGCTTCCGTAGCAAGCAACCTGTGAAGCTTCGTCAAGAATTACTTCGCCGTGGCTTGCAAGGCGGAACCAATCAATTTCAGGAAGCTCAAGACCGAGCGGTGTGCCCTTAATCTTGATTATGCCGAGAATTGAGTTAAGCAGTGATACTACGTTGTCAGAACCGATTACCGGCTCAAGTGTTCCCTTAAGGTCGTAGATATCAAACTTAGAAATCTTAATACCAATCTTACCAAGCTCTGCAGGAATGTTAAGACCGAGTGCCTTAAGAAGGTCGTTTACATCAACTATCGGTCTAAGTGCCTTGAGAAGTGCAGATACAGGAGTAAGGAGATTGTCAATCAACTGAAGCAAACCGTTGTTTGCGAAGAAGAGTGACAGGTTAGGAAGAATGTCAGCCAGCGTCTGAATAGGTGCTGAAAGGATGTCTTCTACCTTATCAAGGAGAGGATTGAGAATATCAAGCAGGATGTAATCGTAAGCCTGATACATATCTTCTCTGTACTGGTACTGAGTCTTAATGTTGTAGATTCCGAATGCCTCCATAAGAGGAACTATTGTTGATGTGTATCCGTCAGAGCCGGGGATGTTAACCAGGTTGAACAGGTTAAGTAATCCGTCGTTGAGAAGTACGTCAAGCACGCCGTAGATAGGACGGAGAACTGCGCAAAGTGCATGCAGGAATGTATCTCTGTCTTTAACGCCCCACTTGAGGTCATCAACATTTACGTTCTTCCAGGAGCCTGCGTTTCTGATAACGCTTGCTGCGTCCGGATAAGTGTTGCCGTAATCCTCGTTTACGAGAAGTGAAGCAACGTTGGATGCTGAGAAGTCAATATCGGTCTGTGCAAGGAGATTTGTAAGTGAACCGATATCATCGCTGATTTTAACGCCTTCAATAGCGCCGTAAAGTCCGGTTGCCATCTTGCTGATTATTTCGTCCTTGTAGATGTTGTCAGCAACGAGTGCGTTAAGGTCTGCAAGACCGGAAATCAAACCGTCAAGCATTGGAGCAAGCTGGTGACAGAAGTCTTCATCCATATTGCCGTAAGAGAAGTCATACTCTTTATACTTGAAGTCTGAGTAATCAAAGAATGAGTTGGTTGTCTGCTCCTGAAGGAAGTAGAATACAGCGCAAACAATTTCATCCTTTTCGGCAGTGCCGATTGTGGTAAATACGCTCTTAAGAACGTTTGAAATAGTAGCGTTCTTCTTAATTGCATCAATGTTGCAAAGAATCTTTTTAAGACCGCTTGCATTCTTAATAAGTACGTCTGCTACGTAACGGAGAACTGCTACGAGAACCTCGCCCTGTCTTGCCGTTACCTTCTTTCTTGTGTAACTTCCCTTATCGTTCTTAGCCTTGCTGCTTACGGTGCTGATTGTACCGTGGCTTGCAATCTTGCCAAAGTCAATGTTAGGAACTACAATGCCGACTTTCTTATCCTTAAGAATCTTATTTACAAGAGGAACAATTATATCCTGAATATTGCAGGATGCAAGGTCGTTAAGCTCAAGCTTGAAGTTAACCTTCAAACCAAGTAAATCCTTAACAAGTGCGCCCAGGTCTTTACCTGCGATCATCTTGATGAGCTTATCAACATCAAGGCCGTTCTTCTTGAGTACGCCCAGTAAACCGTTCTTAGCAGTTACCGGAGCAAGAAGGTTGCCTACTGCCTGTGCAAGTCCGTTGCTGTCAATGAAGTATGCAACATTAGGAAGAATTGCAGAGATTGTATCAAACGGAGCCTCAAGCACGTCGTCAACAAGATTGATGATTGGCTTAAGAACATTGATGATAAGGTTATCTTTAGCCTTCTTGTAATCGCTTATGTACTGCTTGTAGGTCTTAACGCCTCTGCATTCAAATGCTTCAAGGAGAGGAATTACAGCGCTTTCATAACCGTTTGTACCGCAGTTAAGCTTTGTATCGCTGAGCATTGCCTCAATATCCTTAACGATTGATTTAATATCAATCTTGAATACGTTTACTACATTCTTCTGTGAAGGATGGTCAGCGTAATCGTGATATTCAGCAGTTGTTACATTGCTCTGTACTGTTAACTCAAGAATACCGTTCTTGATTGAATACTTGAGTGTGCAACCGTATTCGCCGCTGCCCAGGTTTGTTGAGCCCTTAACATTCAGCAAATCAATGATTGACTGAATATCAAGCTTGCTTGCGTCTATTGAGCCTTCTGCAAGGAAGATAGAAGCAATGTCATTGAACGGACGAAGGATTGCTGCAAGACCGTTAACAAATCCTGTCTTAGCCTTTGATGACTTATCAGTGAAGCCCCAGTTGAGTGATTTAACACTCTTCCAGCTCTTAGCCTTTGAAAGTGTCTTGGCTGCGCTTGAATATGTCTTGCCGTATTTCTTATCGGTGAGAATCTTTGCAATGCCCTTAGGTGATACGTCAATACCAAGTGCGCCGAGGATAGGAGCAATCTTGTCTGTATCGAGTGCACCGTAAAGTGCAGTTGCAAGCTTTGTAAGAATATCGTTTGTATAAAGGTTGTCGTTAACAAGCTGTTCAAGGCTGTCAATATCTGCTACACCAAGTCCTTTAAGAAGTGGGAAGATATTTGCAACCAGGTCATCCAGCTGACCGATTGCCTCGTCTGCATCAGATGAGGTAATTCCGTTAGGATAGCTGAAGGAGTTTGTAAGCTTAGCAGCATACTCACGGAAGGTCCAGTAAACCTCGGTAGGACTCTGTACAACCTTGAGTACCTGATTAATTATTGTAAGAATCTTCACTGCGTCAAGGCTCTTGAACAGTTTGTAAATCTCAGGACTTAACTGCTTAAGAAGACTCTGAAGAAGCTCTGAACCGAATACTGTATCTACTAAGTAACCGTAAATGTACAGGAGAACTTCGCCCGGTGTCTTTGCCGCAGCAAACTTTTTCCAGTTAATTGCAGGAAGCTCGATTATTCCGCCTAACAGTCCGTTGATAAGTGATGTAAGAACATTTTTCTCAGGTAATGTTAAGCTGATTCCGCTGCCAAGTGCATTGCGGAGAACTCCGGCAAGAGTAGGCGACAGGTATTCAACAATGTTTGCAAGTCCGAAGATTTCGTTATTCAGCGGAGCGATTGCCGCATTAACAATCTTCTTAACCGAAGTATCGTCAAGGACGCCTGCAAGACCTTTAATTGTGTTGAGAAGCATTGTTGCAGGTGCGTCGTAAATCTTGTCAAGGATTGCACTTAAAGGAGTAAGAATACCCTTGATAAGCTTCTGTGAGTCGGATGCTTTCTTGAAGTCAGCAACGCTCATTACTGTTTTCTGAACACCGTTAGCCTTTGCAATGCTGTTCATTACCGGATAAACAATGTCTTTATAGTAATTTGTCTGTGTAAGAAGTACGCCGATGATAGCGCTTACACCGCCAAGTGATTCGCCCAGTGCGTCATAGAACGCTGTCTTATCACCGTTCTTGAAGCCAAACTTCAGGTAATCCTTGCTCCAGGTACCCTTAGTGTTGTTAGCGTTTGTGATTTCTACCTTAAAGTCGTTCCAGTTCATGTAACTCTTCTTGGCAAGAATATCAGCGGTGGTGGAATAGTTGTCAGACATACGTACGCCTACTGCGTCAGGAGAAATAATTCCGCACAGTGCGTCTGCAACAAGCATATTTGTATCTCTGTTCTTCAGTAAGCCTGAATCTTTGTTGTAGAACAGGTAGTCAATTATGTTTTCAATAAGTGCATATGTCTGAATAACGAGATTTGAAAGGTTAGCGGATGTGTAAACCTTATTTGCGTCAACATCGCCGTCCTTTGTAGGAGCAGTACCAACCTTACCCTTTGTGCTTGTTGTCTTCTTGTTTTCCCCTACGATGAAGTACAGGTAGTTGTTAAGAAGCTTAACAATAGCGTTTGTGTTGTTGGCACCCAGATAACCGGAAGCGAATGATGCGATTGATGCAAGAATATTATCTGTTGCATCCCAGTCAAATCCGTTGAGTGAAGTATTTTCAAGGAGAGATGAAAGTAATTCATCGAGTGTCTTAACTAAAGCGTCGGCCGCTTTCTTGTTTTCGGCTGAAAGAAGCTTACTGTAATCTGTGCCGGCAGCAGACTTGTTGGAATTAGCAAGTAACGGTGATGCAGATTTAGTCTTCTTAGCTGTGCCGTTTACTACGGGACCTAATTTGTAATCAGCTTCAGTATCACTGCCCTTAATAAGCTCCATAATTACAGGAATAAGGCCCTTTGAAGCTCCGTCCTTAGTGTACTGAATGTTTGAAAGAAGGAAGAAGCCTGATTCATTGCTGAATCCTACAAATCCGGTCTTGTCTCTCTCTTTAAGTGTGAATGATGCGTCGTCGCTGCGTTTAAGCTGGAACAAGCCGTTAACAACATCTGTAATAACGCTTGCTTCGCCGAAGCCACCCAGCGCATTAAGTAATCCGTCAACAATCGGAATATTAGCGGTAATGCTGTTGCTTTCATCCTTAACTAAATCGTTAACAAGGTCAAGCAGTCCGTTAATCCAGTTGCCGATGAAGATGTCAACAAAGTTGTTGAGTACTGCGGAAGGATCTCCTAATACCGCCAGATTTTTGAAATCCTGAAGAGTGTTGTTTTGCAACTGGTAATAGTCTTTGTCTTTGTATGTCTTTGAAACTGTGGTAATCTTGCCGTCATAGCAGAAGGTCCAGTCGGAGTCAATGTTATATTTTGCCACAAAGTCCTTACCCATCTGGTCAAGAATCTGAGGTAATGCAACACCGATGTTGTTGATACCTTTCTGAGAGGTTGTATCCTCAGACCATCTTGGGTCGCTGGCGTGATCAGCAAGATACTTGTCAATAGCGTTCATTGCGAAGGTGGCAATTTCAGTTACCATTTCGTCAATGCCCTTTGCAGTTTTATCATAACTGCTGTCGTAATTCTCGCCCTGAGATTCTTTCTTCTTGTTTATGAGAGTCTTAGCAAGACCGCCGTTGAGATGTGCACCGTAAAGTGCCTTATCTACAACATAGATGTTTAAGAATCTCGGAACCTCATCATTGTAAAAGCCGTTGCTGTTATAGCTGCCTACAAGGTCATAAGCAGTTTGCTCGTCGCCTACAAGCCAGTGAAGAATTGCAGGGATTGCAAGGTTAAGGTCAAATGTAAGAGCGCCGATACCGATTGAGGCATTCTTCTTTTCCTCATCTGTTGCAGTTGCAGGGTCAAGCGTTGCCGCATAATCCTGGGTGTACTTGTAAAGTATGCCGTCGCTGTCCGCAGAGCACAACAGGCTGAAGATAGGACCGCCGCCGGTATTATATCTGTCGCCGCTACCGTTGAGGAACAGAGGAACAATAAGCTCGTCAACAAGAATTACAAGTGTGGGAAGAAGGTTGAATACTGTTTCAACCGGCTTTTCGTACAGGTTCTTCCAAATATCGTTGAGAACGCCGTCTCCGTCGGCAGTATAAAGCTTAACATTTGTTTCAAGCAGCTTATTGATAATAGGAACAACCATTGCACCCGTGCTTGTTGTTTCGTCAAGAAGATTACCGAGGGTTTTGTTGAGAAGTGAGTTAACAGCTTCAACTGCAAGTGAATTAGGAATAGCATAGTCGGAATATTTGTATTCCTTATAGTTCGGATCCTTCTTCATATTAGGTTCAATGTTCTCTTTAAACTGAGTAATAACATTGAATGCAAGCTGAATGTTTACAACGTGACCCTGGTCAACAGGCTGATCGCTAACGGTTAACGGATAGTTGTCACCGATAATTCCGCGGCAAAGCTCAGAAGCAATCATATAGTTGGTTCTGTCAACAACGCCCATATCATCAAGCTTGAATGTGCCGTCACCGAATTTATATGCTTTAACCTGCTCAAGAGTACCGTTTGTAAGAAGAACGGCAAACTGTACCATATTCTCTTTCTTATAACCGATAAGGTATCTGAGATATGCGGTAGCAGTTGCACTGAGCACGTTGTCGCCGCTGGCAAGGTAAGAGTCAAGAGCGTCGGCACTGTTGTTCCAGTTTTCAGCCTTGGCTGTTGCCATAATTGATTTCAACTGCTCGTCAGTGATTTTTTCGCCTTCAACCTTTGCCTTGGCATCGTCATAAACACCTGCGTATTCAAGCCATCCGATACACATTTCTTCGTAATTACTGCTGCCGAATACACCATAGGAGCCGTCTTCATCTTGAATTATAACAGCCAGTGTAAGTGCTGCGCAGAATGAATCGTGCAGATCGTTTGCATACTCTGCTAATGCCGGGTCCGCCGCAAGAGAGGCCTCATCAAATCCCATATCCGCAAGCGTATATACTTTTCCTACTTCGCTGATATAGTTTGCAGCAGTTAATTTTTCGTATGAAGAAACTGTTTGCTTACCGTGGTACATCAAATCAAGACTCTCAGCAGTAAGAGTTCCGCCGCCTAAATCAATGGCGTGAACAAGGATTGATGTAACAGTTGAATATGCACCGCCGCAGTACATATAATATGCTGTTTCGGCGGCTGTCTTAACCTCAATACCGTCGCCTGCGGCTTTATGAAGAGCGTTTACATACGCTGTATATGTCTCAATATCTTCGTCTGTATATTCGCCCGATGCATTGATTTCCTCAAGCTTGACACCGTTCATTGTCATCGCTTTAACCTGGGACAATGTAAGTGTAGTAAGCTGATCATCATCAACACCATAAAGATCTTTAGCTTGCTTTTTGATTTGAGGCAAATACTCGTCTTCAAATTTTTCATAGCCGATGGCATAACTGTCATCGTATGCATTTCTTGCAGTGGGATAAACGGAAAGAATTGCATCAAGCTTTTCAAGGGTGCTGTTAGCGTATTCCTTCAGCTCACTGTTAGAAGAATTTTTATTACTGCTGCAGAAATCGTACAGTGAATAAAAATCCATTGTGTCGCTGTCGCTGCCGCCTATGTATGAGAAGTAAACCTCGTTCATCGGGTCGTAAGTGGAAACAGCAAGTTTATTGTTAATAATATTTTGCTTGTCACCGCTTGTACCTCCCAAGAGGCCCATAAGCATCGGCGATGCGCCTGCCACTACGTCAGAAACAGTGGTGTTTTCCGTTATGGTCATACCCAGGTTGTCCTCAAGCAAGCTCTTAACAGCGGGAATGTTAAGCAGCTGAGGTATGTAGGTATCAACCAAATCGTTTAATGAATCGAATGCCGCTTCGGCATCGGTTCCGTCATACCAGTATGCGTTGTTGGTATCGGTTTTGCTGTCTGCTGCGAAAGCTGTGAAACCAACTGAGCACGAGGTAATGACCATTACTACAGCCAAAAACAGGCTGAGTAGCTTTTTGCTCGCTTTCATAATCATCTCTCCTTTTCTTACAATGATTAACACGGGGTACACTACGCCCTCAAGCAGAGAACAAAGTATATCCGTGTCTATAAAACATAAGAATAAAACCACGCAAGGCAAAGGTAATAACAGCAAAGGGACCGTCACTCCCATATACCCTGCACAAAATCCTCGGTCATTTGCATTTTTTGGATTTTGGGCATAGATATCCTTATGCACGAACAAATCAATATATTTATAACAGATAAATAATATAAAGTCAATAGTTTTTAAATATTTTTTTTAATAAATTATGAATTATTTAAACATCATTTTAACTTTATCGTTGTGAGAAAGGGGTTTTTACGCATATTTTCGGATTGATTCTTATGCAAAATACATACCTTAAAAACATCTGTAAAGCACATAGGCTTTACGTTGTAATGCAAAACGTAATGTTAAAACACTTTACATACAAAAACGCAAAAATGTAAAGTTAAAAAAGCACGTAATAATTGCCGATATGTAAATAAATTGTAAATAAAGTGTTAACAATCAATTGAATGATACAATATTTTTGCTAAAAAATCAAGCGTTTGATTAACGGTTTGTTCATATTTACAAAAATGAGCACCCCGATTTGTCGTATTTGCACAATTTTGTTTTTGTCTATTGACATTTGTGCTTAATATATGGTTAAATAATACTGCGTGATAAGCGATAACTTGTTACCATTATATGAACTCGGGCGTGATGCCCCTCAGTCTTTTGCGATAATTTGCAATTGGTCAGAGGCTGTGACAGCAGTGTCATAAGATAATGTTATCCTTATTATTCGTACTAAAATTTATGGAGGTAGAAATTAAGTGGAATCACAATCTAAAACATTTTCACGTAAACTGATAGCTCTGTTTTTATCAGTTGTTTTAGCACTTTCCTGCTTTACTGGCGCATTGACTGCTTATGCTAAATCATCTGATGATTATAACGATGCCAATCTTGCTTCAAACTTCATGGCTTGGGCTGAAACAACAGACGAGCAGACAGCTGAAGCTCTTTTGGACTACGCAGACCTTTATGTCGGCGATCTTATGACCGGCCTTCTCGGTTCAGATCACCTTTATTTCAGCCAGAACGTTGTAATTGCAACAATCACTATTGATGCTTACTTCGACAGTGTTGACGGCTTACTTGACGCAGTTCGTCAGATTGACGGAATTGTTAACAGCTACGGCAGTCTCGTGGGCGGCGATGTTAAAAACATTGACCTCAGCCCTCTTGCTGATCTTTCATCAGTAACAAGCGGTTCAGAAGTATTCTCAAAGTGCGGACGCAGCTATCGTTCACAAAATGATGCAAAAGACATTATTATGGCTCTTGCAAAAACACTTTACATTAACTCTAACGACTTCGCAGGTAAAAACGTTATAGGCCAGTTCGTTAAAGGCGATATGGACCTCGGTCTTCTTGAAAGCTTTATCGGCGGCGACATCTACACACTCCTTAAAGATACATTAGGTATGTGGGATGGCTACCAGAGCAACCTTGTTTACAACATCGTTGCAAACCTTATTTGGGAAAATACAAACTGGTACACAGATCAGGAAATTGCTGACTTCAAAGTAAATCTCGGTACAACAAGCGGTACTTGGGAATTTGATACAGAGCTCTTCGGAAAAATGACAACAGAGCTTCTTGACAAAATCAGCGTTCTTGTTACATATCCGGAAATGGTTACAGTACCTAAGAAGGATGCTAACGGCGATATCGTTGTAGATGAAAACGGCGAAACCGTGATGACTCAGATGAATGATTCATCCGCTAACCGCAGAGCAAATATTGACGCTTATATGGAAGAAAACGGTGTTGATTATGAGACAGCCGCAAAGGCTCTCGGATATGATCCGAATCTTGTATATTCAACAGAGGAAGGCTTTGAAAACAATGTTCTTCTCTTCCAGTACGGCGACAAGAAGCTCACAGTAACAAAAGATGATACATTATTTGATGTAGCATTTAAAGCTCTTGAACTCGCATGGGATACAGTTCTTAAAGGAACACTCGGTCTTGTTCACGTTAACTATGACGTTGACAGAGGTCACGGTGCAAACTTTGATAACGTATTCTATTATTGGATGAGCGACAACAAGTCTTGGAACACAGACGATTGGAAGTCAAACTACTCAGCAGAAAACGTTGAGGCTTGGGCAGAGGCAGAATATGAAGGCTACGGCTGTGCTGACGCTGCTGAATTCCTTGCTAACGTTAGACATACTTATGAGTATGACAGAACTATAGTTGATAATCCTAAGAACAATTGGCAGGATATTGACTCAACAACATTGTTCAACAAGCTTCGTTACAATCCTCTTGCAGACTTGTACTTCAATATGCAGACCGGTCCTATCAACCTTTATCTTTCTCAGACCGGCATTTCAAATATTGAAAGCTTCTTTGAAACAGCCTTTACTTCTTATGATAATATGGTTGCAGCCTTCAATGACTGTCTTGTTGCAGTTACTAAGGACCTGTTCCCTAACAGCAGCAATATCGGTCTCGGTGACGGAAACAGCACTGTAACTACAAATCTTGAAGTACCTACAATGGCTACAACAGGTAATACAACAGATGTTAACACTATCACTACTACTCTTGTAAGCAACATCTGCGCAATGGTAGAGTATGTTGGTAATACAGCTGATGAAAATATCTTCGGCGGCTTCTATGCTAACAATAGTATTACATCTAAGTCAGGCAACATTTCCGAAGCAAATGCTGAAGAGGCTTTCGTTCCTCTCCTTATCTCTTGCCTTCAGAATATTGTAATGACAGAGCCTATCCACGATGAAAAGTGGGATGCTTGTAAAGACGCAGAAGGCGTAGCAATAGTTGCTCTTGAAGAGTATCTTTCATACGTTCTTCCCGATAAGGATTACTCAGTTCTTTGGTCAACAGACAGCAATGGTTATATTGTTGCAGGTAATATTGACATCAGCGGCGACGGTGCTTACACATTGTTTGAAGACGCTGTAATGCCAATGTGCCGTGATGCTCTTGGTTATATCATTTCTTCAATCGTTCCTTGCCGTACAGCAGCAGGCGATGAGTGGAATGTTTATAAGACAAGCGTTACAACAGATACAACCACTATCTTTGAAATCCTTAATTCAGTTGTTTGCTACTATGCTTCAACTGATAACTTCAGTGACGGTACAGCCGGTAAAGCTGTTGCATCACTTCTTGGTATTGTTACCAGCGACGGTACATGCCAGATTTCCATGAATAATGATTTGTGGACAAATATTGACTATGTTGCTAACCGTCTCTTCCCTGTAATCGGTACTCTCCAGTACGGTTCAGAGGAATATAAGGGTCAGGCAAGCTCATATGACCTTATCTATAATAAGATTATTAAGGGCTTCCTTGATATCGGCGAAAACAACGGTATCACAAACTTCATTAAGCAGTTCCTTACTATCTGCACATCAGATCCTATCGCAAATAAGGGTATCGACGTTATGGTATATGATGACGTTGTTGCTCCTCTTGTAAACGGTCTCTTTGGTGCAAGATACACAGGACAGGGCTATACTTATGTAATGCCTTACTCATCATACTACGATTCAGATAGTTCATCCTATACTAAGTCATCAGCTCCGTTCGATTCACTCGTTCACGCTGACACGATTGCTCACTACTCACAGGCAAACGGCTCAGACGACGGCTATGACACCGGTATCCTCGGCGTACTTATCTGTAACGTATATGAAGCATTCGGCGGCTCATCATACGGCACATCTGCTAAAGCAGGTGCTGACGGCTGCTGGGTAGGTGCAATGTTCGCAGTTGAAGCTGTTAACAACTTCATTCCTTCATTCGTACCTCAGTTGGCTGATCATACACTGAATATGGCTTCTGCAAAGATTACAGACGCTTCTCAGTCAGGTCTTACCTCCGGTCAGCCATTCACATCAACAAAGCTTAACATCACAAACAACGCAAGAGGTCTCAACAGATTCTATAGAGATGCAAACGGCGTTGTTCAGCAGGATAACAGATACTTCATTAACGTAACAAGCGTTGTTATCACTGATGAAAACGGTAATACACCTACTAACATTACAATGGGTACCTGCACAGGTGTTGTTGCTCCTGACGAAACAATGAGAGTCAACATATCCGGTACTGCTCCTGATGCAGCTCAGCTTTACACATTCACAATCACTTATGACATCTTTGAAGCTAAGATGAACGGAACATCACTTCCTGATGCTCCTGCAAGTCCTAAGTACAGTGATGTTCAGACAAGAGCTTACTTGTATCTTACAAGTGAGAAGGACTGGAAGAATACACTTTATACATCAACATCAAACGGCTGTAAAGCATTTGATAGTGCATACATCCAGAACTACGGCGAATCCTGTGAGTACACAACAACTACTGACAGATTCGGTAAGAGTGACTACCTTGTAGCAACTCTTCCAAACGACTTTATCGTTCCTATTTCTAACCCATCATCAATTGACGAACTCGGTATCCGTACAAAGAACCGTAGTGGTACAACAATTGGTTCATCTGTAATCGGTGGTGGTAACTATTCTATCGACGGTATTTACACCTATATGACATCAGGTACAGTTTACCAGCCTGTAAGCGGTACAACAGTAAGCGATGAAACAACTGCATCTGCAGACGATCAGAGCTTTGCTTATGTATCTATTGATAAGTCAAACGGTGATATCCTCAACAACGAATTGTACGACTACAGAACATCCGCTACAGATTGGGATAGAGGTACACTCTGCTCCGATACAACAACCTATGACGGTAACACATTCAATACAAAGAATATGCGTCAGGGTTACACAGCAGAAGAAATCAACAATCTTGATTCTTCTATCAAGGATGCTGAAGGATTTGAGACACGTCCTCACGTTGCCTTCACTATTGATGAGGCTATGGACGCAGGTCTTGTAAAGGGTGTTATCAGAGACGAAGCTGCTCCGGACGAGGACGGCAACAAGACATATATTTATGAAGCAGTATTTATGGCTCCTACCACATTGTTCATGGCAGGCGGCACAGTAAACAGCGCTCATACATCTATTTCTTACGGTACTCCTACTCCCGGTATCTTCCTTTCAATGGATAAGGTAACACTTTCTGCTCAGACAGATAACTTCCAGAGATGGATTTCTTACGACGGTTCTACCGCACTTTCAGCTGACGATTACGAAATGAAGGTTTGTCTGTACAACTCTAACGAGAGCGCATTAGGCAAGATTCATATGTACATCGCAGATGATACAGGTGCTCAGACACTTACAAATGCATACAACAGCGACCTTAAATCAATGTCTGCTTACCAGGCATCTGACTTCAAGGCTATGGAGGATGGCACTGACGTTTATACATCACTTCAGGAAGCATTCTCAAGTGCACTTGCAGTAGTATCTACACCTCTTAATACCACAACATCTTCTAAGTTGGGTAATACTTACATTACAGAAGCTAAGACATCAGCTACAACCTCTACTACCGGCGACCTTGCTTACAAGCCATGCAATGCTGATACATTGCCCGGTAAGATTATGGCATACGCTACAAGAAGAGCAGACGGCTATTGGTTCTGGAATGAAGAAATGACAATGCCTATCTACACTGCTGAACTTCTTACTGATTCAGACGTAACAGGCGGTCAGGATGCAGCAGGTCAGGCAGTTACAAAGGGCACAGACGGTAAGTGGTATCTTGCTAACGATCCTCTTTATGAGACAGAGTGGGATACAACGTCTTACGATGCTCCTTATCTTACCGAAACATCAACCCAGGCTACTAACGCTAAGGGCGAACTTCTCTATGAACAAAAGCAATTTGTTTACAGAGATGTTAACGGTGATAAGACAACATCAACTGCTATGAACGGCTCTGAGCAGGTTTGGGTTTACAAGCTTGCTGAATCCAGCACAGTAATTAAGCCAAATGACGGTAACGAATATCGTGGTCTCTATCAGCAGGCTATTGACAGACTTGATTATTGGATGAGTATTGCACGTTCAAGCGTTAATACTGAAATTGCTGCTGATATTAATACAAACGTATCAGAAGCTCGTGCAGATCTTAACAATGTTAACTACAACGTTGCTACCTACGAAAAGATGGTAAGCGTTGCTAAGGATGCAGAATCACTCATCTGGTCTGAAACCGTTCTTGACGAAAACGGCGACAAGGTTCTCGACGAAGACGGCAACCCAACTGTTGAATATAAGACAAGTGCATCTTCTATTCAGGTTCAGGAAGCTATCAACGTATTCCAGAGATATAAAGCAATTGCTGACGAGCAGGCTCGCGGATATGTAGGCGACAAGCTTGAAGCAGAAATCGTATGTGCATCTAACTATGCATATTCAGCTCTCGGTCAGTCATCAGTTACTGAGACAGTGGAGGTTCCTGCAGTTGTTGACGAAACAACAGGCGAGGAGATTACTCCTGCAACTACTAAGGAAGTAACAACCTACACTGTAACAGGTACTGCTAACCAGCCGGCTGAATACGGTGCATATAATGCAGACGGCGTTCTTGTTAACGAAGGCGAAACTGTTTACACAGCAGAGTCTTGGACAAATTACGTTAACGCTCTCGGTGCTGCTATTGAAGTAGCTCAGAAGGGTAATGCAGATGCATCTAACGATGACGCTAAGGTTACAAACTGCTACTCTGCTAAGACTGATCTCCAGATTGCTGAGAACAATCTTACTGAGGATACAGGCTCTGACAATATCACAGTAAGCGGTACAGTTATGATTGCTACTGACCCGACAGGTACTGAATACACTTCAGGTCTTGTAGGTATCAACATTACAACAGAGGATGGTACAGTTGTTGCAACTACTGCTGCTGACGGTACATTTACTGCTGAAGTTCCTGTTGGTACAACTACACTTATCCTTACAGGTGATACTACTATTGACAGAACTGTAACTCTTACAGGTACTGCCGATGTTACAGGCGCAGTAATTCCGATTGTAATGTGCGATTACAACAAAGATGGTTCTGTAAACGGTACTGATGCTGCTGCATTTAGTGGATATTTGAAAGAATATTATGTTTACGCTGACTTTAACGTTGATAGCAGTGTAAATGGTACTGATGCTGCTCCATTCGCAGGTATCGTTAACAAGACAATTAACTACGGTGCAATTGCACTTGACTAAAATTTAATATAATCTCACTATCACCTTGGTGATACACGGTTGAGGTCGGACGGCGGAAGTTATTTCCGCTGTCCTGTAACTGAAAATAAATGCAGGTTTAAGCCGCTTTAGGGCGGTAATTCGGACAAAAGCCCGAGGCTTTAATAACTCTAAGTGTATTAAGACTAAACCTGTAAAAGTAAATTATATACTATTGATAACAGAGTATATTTTACTATCGGCGTTAAGCCGGCACACGTTTTATGTACGTTTTTCGGGGAGTACGGCTATCAAAAACGGTTATACTTAATTGTTATTAAGCAGAGCTTATGATTTTTGTGTGTGCATATTCCTGTTTGCGTACTTGACGGTGAAAGGGTGTTAGCCCTATAAGGTGTTATCCCGGCTGTGTAAAGTTAATATTTTATATAGCCGGTGTTTTTTGCTTTTATATTAATTTTTTGAGATAGCCCCAACCTACTCAAAAAATACGGATTTAGCGCTTTACGGCGCAGGAATATTTTAATTTTTATTTTCTATAATTGGAAAAAATAACGAACTTGATTAATTTTGAATTTACAAGCTAAAGACCATTGGGGGTACGTATGAGAAAAACTTCTAATAGGTTAATTGCTACCCTTTTGTCGATAGCTTTTACTGCAGCTATATTTATGGATCCTTTTACGGCAGGGGCTGTAACAGGCGCCTTGGGCACTGAACGCCCTGCCTTGACAGCCCGGTTTAGTGATTCAAACGGAAGCAAGGTTGATGGAAATACTCTTACAACCGGTACCTACACCGTGGATATCGTTTTAAGCGGTATGGCGAACATTTCCATGTTCCAGATGACTGCTAATTACAGCAGTACTTATATTTCCTCACTTACTGTAAATTCTGTTTACAGTGACGACGCCTCAACAGCTACGGAAAGCTGCGGTGTTCTCAATGAGGACGGCAAGCTGGTATTCGGCTTTATTTCCACCAACGACGACTGTTCCCCGGTGAACAGTAAAGGCACGGTTTTGGCTACTCTTAGCGTAACCATTGCCGAAGCCTGCGATTTCGCGGACGCCTTCGTTGTGTCCGACGATCCGGAGTGCACCCTTGCAGGAGCAGATTTCGGTGACGGTACAGATTCAGCCTACACCCTTGCGGCTGATGCTGAATATCCTATGACATGTGATATGTCGCCGATTCTTCCAAGTGACAGTTACGATGTAAGCGGTACTATTATGATTGCTACTGACGTAACCGGAACAGATGTAACAGGCGGTATAGGTGGAATCACTGTTTCTGTTACTGTGAACGAAGAAACCATATCTGCAACTACATCAGAAGATGGTACTTATATACTCGCCGGCTTGCCGGAGGGTGAATATACTATGTCAATTAGTGGACCTACAACTATTGACAGAGATGTTACTTTGAACGTATCGGCAGATAAGGCAACAGATGGTGTTATATCAGTTGACTCTGTTGGTATAATAGTTTGTGACTACAATAAGGACGGTTATATTAATGGCACAGATGCCGCTGTATTTAGTGGCTATTTAAGTGGTGACTATTATGTTTATGCTGATTTGAATGTTGATAGCAGTGTAAACGGTACAGATGCCGCTGCGTTTGCAGGTGTAGTTAATCAGACAATTTCATATTCAAATGTAACATTATAATGGAGGAAGATTTATTTGAAAAAACCATTTAAAAAAGCCATTGCTGTGCTCCTTGCAGTATTGATGGCTGCATTTTCCGTTCCATTTACAGCACTCGCCGCACCCGGCGATTACGAGCCTGACGTTGAGCTTCAGTTCAGCACTTATTATGATACAAAAACAGGTTCTTGGAACGATTATACTGTTGCTAACGGTACAGCTTTTGATACAAGCTATTCTATGTTGTATGATGCACCGCTTACCTATGATGCTAAGAGCGGTACTATCACACTTGAAGCTGCTAAAACTGAGGGTATTGCCGGTGTTCTTGGTATTGACCCCGCTTCAGAAGACTACCAGTACGGTGTTGGCGATTTCTTCGCTTTAACAGTTGTTATGGATAATTGTCCTTCTGTATATGCTTCTCAGCAGTGGATTGAATATTCAGACAATGTAGAGCCTGCAGGTCTGTACTACTACACCTCAGGTCGTACACGTTATAACAAGATTTTGTCTATTACTGAAGGTGAAACAGCAGGTTATACACTTGCTGAAGGCGGTACAAGTGCTATTACAAACATGTCTTGTGAATCTTGGTATGCTGGTCTTAATGACGGTATTCTTGGTAACCTTTCTGAAATTGATACTGAAAATCGTTGGATCAAATCTTCAGTAGTTAACCAGGATGGTACAACAGGCACAGCTTGTTCAACTGCTACTGATGAAAACTTCATCAACCCATTTACAGGTGATGCTGGTTATACCTACAATAACAGAACTATTTGTAACACATTTATCTTTAAGATCACAGGCGAAGGCGCTATCACTTTTGATATGGCTGACCCGTATGACACCTATGGTGCTTATAATGCAGGTTACTTAGTTGCTTCAAAGTCTGATGGTATTACAAATGACTGCTACACAACTTATGCACCTTGCTTTGACAAAGGTTCAACAACTGGTGAAGTTGAGAACCCAGGTTCTTGTAAGATGACATTCTTCGGAACTAACGTTCACACAAGTGCTCCTTCTACTACAGAGTACACAGTAACATTCAAGTATGCTGACGGTACTGTTGCTTCTGAGGCAACCTATGAAGAAGGCACAGCTGCTTCCAGCGTACAGGTTCCTGCTAACACAGCAGAATCTAAGGATGATGATTACCACTACTTCTATGCTTGGCCGACAGTAGCTGATGTAACAGCTGACGTTACCTATGAAGAGACTAAGACACCTAAAGCTCATAGCTACACATCAGAGGTTACTAAGGAAGCTACCTGTGGTGCAGACGGTGAAATGACTTATACATGTAATGTTGGTACAGAATCTCACTCTTACACTGAGCCTATCTCCGCAACAGGCAACCACACCTGGGATGACGGTACAGTAACTAAGGAAGCTACTGAAACCGAAACAGGTATCATGACTTACGAATGTACAGTTTGTCACCAGACTAAGACAGAAGAAATTCCTGTTAAGGATCACGAACATAGCTACACAGCAGTTGTAACTGATCCTACTTGTACACAGCAGGGTTACACAACCCACACCTGCGTATGCGGTGATGAATATGTTGATAGCTATGTAGACGCTTTAGGTCATAACTTTGACACTAACGGCGACGGCATTGTTGACGAAGATGACGGTGTTGTAACAACAGCAGCTAAGTGTGAAGAGGACGGCGTAAGAACTTACACCTGTACAAGAAACTGCGGTGAAGAAGGCTATACTTATACAGAGGTAATTCCTGCTACCGGTCATACACCCGGTGAAAAAGTTGTTACTACTATTAAGGAAGCTACATGTACAGAAAAAGGTGTGAAGAACACAACAGTTACATGTACTGAATGTGGCAAAGTACTTTCATCTGTAAATGAGGAAGTTGACGAACTCGGTCATGCATTTGTTAAGGGCGAGACTGTTGCTCCTACAATCAGAGATGAAGGCTATACTCTTTATAAGTGCTCACGTTGCGATGCAACCGAGAAGCGCGACATCG
>JBJEPO010000005.1:0-5175 GCA_051881275.1 Eubacterium sp.
GAAACCGGCTTTACCGAACTGATTTTCGGCGTTGCACATTTTACGGTATAATTATATGAAAACATATTACCGTAGAAAACGGCAGTGCGCTTGTAAGTTCCCGGTGCTTTCTTTGTCGTAGGCAAATCACCGCTAACGCTGAATGTACCTGTTTTACTGCCGGTAGAATTTACTATCGTCGCTCTGACTTTTTCTCTGACAAATGATTCACCGTATATATACGAGGTTTTTTTGTTGTACAATGTGGCGTTTTGAACCTCAAACGGAATTTCAGCCATAAATGTACAACTGTATTTAATTCCGTTATAAGTATAATATGCCGTTATTGCCACAGGCTCCTCACTTGGATTTAAAACATATATTTGAGCTGATTTTTTATCAATACTGCTAACCTGCAGAATACTGCTATCTGCACTTTCCCAATACACTTGAACATTTGACGGATTAGTTGTGGCAGTAGCGGTATTTTCAATGGAAGATAAAAGATATGAATCATCTATATTGTAATAGTCGTACCCACCGCCTGAAACATATATTTCGGGTTTTACGACAGTTACGGGTATTGACGCACTTACCGTAGAATTGATAAGTGTCACCCTCAGCGGTATACTGCTACCTGCTATTGACGTATCAAAATCAACATCATAAGCCCAGCTTTGAAGGTTACGCGAAAAACTATCCTCGTAATACGAAGGATAAATTGCTGTAACGGTTAATGTATTTTTGTTAACGCTATCACCTACATAATAGGAGGATTTTGAATCGGTAACATCCAAGCTTTCCGGATTCAATTTTTCATAATACATTGTATACGAGCCGGTTGTAGTACCGCTGAAGCCTGAACCGATTATATACTTTGTATTAGCTGATAAATAGTACGACAACGCATAATTTGAGCTTCTTCCGCTGTTATCATCGGTGTCAATTTGAGTGAATTTAGCGTCATACAACCATACCTTAGTATTATATGAGCAATCTGAATAAAATCTATACACGCCGGCAGCCGACGGGGTAAACGAATAATAATGCTTTTCATTTGATTTTGACACACTGATTAATGTGCTTCCTGAGTTTGATGTCAGTGAAGTAAATCCATCGTCAATTCTAACAGTAAATTGACCTGTACCTGAACCGTAGCACTTAAACTTTATATGGTAATTTACATTTGCGGTAAAATAGTATGTGATTGAAAAATTGCGACTTTGACCGCTGTCGTCATCATAGCTCAGCCTCGTACTCTCTGAGCTGTCCCACAATTCAGCATAAGTATCAATGTTTCCTGTGGAATATATGGTATAAGAACCACTTGCAATAGGGGTAAACGATCCAACCGCAGATCCTCCACTTGAAGAAATGGTTACAGTGTAATTCGTATTACATTTAACTTCAGTAGCGGCATAGGCATTCACTGACGGAACGAAAACCACCGACAACAGCATTGACAATGAAATAATAAAACAAACAAACTTCTTCATAATTCATCCCACATTTCTTTATTAGTAAACATATTAATAATCACAATTTAGAATAATTTTATTACATTTATTCACATTACGCAATATGTGACCTGGGTGTTACTAAAATTTGAACACGAGGTAACATATATAAAAAGCCCTGCAATTTTGGGATAAAATCCAAAACTGCAAGGCTTTAAATTTGCAACATTCATACTCCGAAAATAACAAGAATCAAGCCGTAGAGGAAGGAGCAGGCGGTGCCGTAAACTATTACGGGGCCGGCGATGCTGAACATCTGTGAGGCTGTGCCCAAGACGAAGCCCTCGTGCTGAAATTCAAGGGCAGGGGCAACCACAGAATTGGCAAATCCGGAAATCGGCACGATTGTACCTGCGCCTGCGTGACGGGCGATTTTATCAAATACGCCGATACCTGTTAGAATGGCTGTAATCACTATTATCACGCCCGGGGTGGCAACGGACATTTGGTCCTCGTTAAGCCCTATTTTTTCAAAAATTGTATTAAGCACCTGACCGAAAAGGCATATTCCGCCGCCGAATACAAAGGCCTTTAAACAATTCAAAAGCTTTGGGGAATTTGGACTTGCCTCGTCAGTCATTTTTGAATAATCACTGTTTGAAATGCTCATAATTATCACCGTACAACATTATTTTGGTAATATTATTTGTAACAGTATTGTTAATATTCATCAATATGCTTGACATTTATAATTAAGTTTTGTAAAATGCAATTATACAAAATGTAAAGGACAAAATCACTATGCATCTTATTGAAGTAAGAAATGTTTATAAAATCTATAACCCCGGCGAAAATCAGGTTAATGCCCTTGACGGTGTATCGCTGACTATTGACGAGGGTGAATTTGTTGCGATTATCGGTCAGTCGGGTTCAGGTAAATCAACGCTTATGAATATGCTTGGTCTGCTTGACACACCGACCGAGGGCGAATACTACATAAATGGAAAGCTTGTTGACGATTTGACGGACGACCAGATGAGCACCATCAGAAACGAGGAAATAGGCTTTATTTTCCAAGGATTTAACCTTATTCCGTCACTTACCGCCCTGGAAAATGTTGAGCTTCCCCTTGTTTACAGAGGAATGAAAAAAGACCAGCGACGTGAGATTTCCATTGACGCTCTTGAGCGTGTAGGACTTAAAGAGAGAATGAACCATCTTCCGTCGGAAATGTCAGGCGGTCAGCAGCAGCGTGTTGCCGTTGCAAGAGCCATTGCGGCACGTCCTCCTGTAATTCTTGCCGACGAGCCTACCGGAAACCTTGATACAAAATCAACAAAAGAGGTTATGCGTATTCTCCACAATCTTAAGGACGAAGGCAGAACAGTAATAGTAATCACCCACGATAACGAAATTGCCGAGGAGGCGGAAAGAGTAGTAAGAATCCGTGACGGCAGAGTTGTTGAAGATTACATAAATCCCGGCTTTGAGGAAAAATACGGCCGTGAATCAAAGAAGGACAACAAAAATCCCATTGACGAGGGTTAAAATACTGCAAAAATGAATAAATCACCTGCTTAAGTTAAAAATATAAGCAGGTGATTTTTTATGATGTTTCTTAAAGCATTTCTAATCGGCGGAGCAATATGCGTTATAGGACAGCTTTTGATTGATGTAACAAAATTAACTCCGGCAAGAATACTTGTAATATTTGTATGTACAGGTGTACTTTTAGGTGCATTGGGAATTTATGACAAGCTTGTGGATTTTGCAGGTGCAGGAGCAACGATACCCCTAACCGGCTTTGGCAACGCACTGGCAAAAGGCGTCAGGGAAGCCGTTAAAAAGGACGGCATTATGGGTGCGGTAACAGGCGGTTTGACTGCCTGCTCCGGCGGAATAACCATAGCCGTCCTTTCTGCCCTTATAGTTGCAATCATTGCAAAGCCTAAGGACAAATCATAATTATATAACATCTTCAGTAATTATTTTTTCCTTCCAGGTGCTTTTGGGCGTGGTGCAGTTAAAATCAAGAAGCTTCATTCCTTTAACGTGGCGCGCCCATATTCCGTAAGCAGGAAGATTTCTGAAACGCCAGCTTTCCGGATAAACGTCATAATATTCCGGAATAAAGCGGCGTTTATCGTAAACCTCTTTATAAGGTGCATAGCGCATATCAATATTTTTAAGGGTTACATTTTCAACCCTTTTAATTTTTTTGCCCTGACGGTAGCCGGCGATTATAACAGGAATTTCCGCATCCTCAGCCACAACATTTTCAATATAAATATTCTTTACTTCACCTAAGCCGTCAAATCTGTCCTGTGAGGCACTGGAGCCTTTTTCCGCCTTTCTGCCCTGCTCAACTGCATTGGCACTGTCGGCAGTAACGACGGCGGCACGGTTACGGTTGCAAAGCCTAATGAATATGGGACAGGTTACCCTGTTCATTTTGATATTTCTTACAAAAACATCTTTAACCACAGAGCCGTCGGCGGATTCCACGGCAATACCGCTAACCGTACCGGGATAAATATCATTCATAAAAAATGAACAATCCTCTACGGTAACATTGCTGATATCAAATGTGGTTTCCGTGCCGATTTTAAAGGAATTTGCGGCTGAAATAACCTCGCAGTTTTTCACCGTAATATTTTCCATAGCAGAATTATTACCAAGCCAAATTGCATTTTTGATACATATACTGTCGTCGGCAGTAGAAACAAAGCAATGGTCAATTACTACATTACTGCTGCCGGCAATATCAAATCCGTCGGCGTTTGCAACGTGGCGGTTATTATTTATTATAAAATCGCTTATATCAACATTATTGCAGTTTTCAATTCTAAATGACCAGCTGGCGGAGTTTTCAATAATAAAATTATACGCTTTAACATTCGTACAATCCTTTAAATAAAGGGGTCCGCCGTATTTTGACGGATGGGCAAAACGAATCTGTGCCCTTGCATCACGGCGCATCTGCACCACATCAATAACATCAGGATGCTCTGTCATATTTGAATCAAGCAATGGCTTTCTGCCGAAAAATTCACCGTTGCCCTTCAGCTTTCCGCCGCCGGTAAGGGTGATATTATCGGCATTTTGGGCATAGACAATACCTTTTCCGCCGTAGCCCTCCCCTGTTTTATTGGCACAAAGCGCACTGCCTTTTTCAATAAACAGGGTAACATTTGATTTAAGAAAAACGGTAGTTGTAACGAAATCTCCGCCGGACACAAAAACAACACCGCCGCATTTTGAAGCGGCGTCAACAGCTTTATTGATAAATTCTGCGTTGTCCTGAAAATTAACATTTGCGCCGAAGCTACGGATATCAAATATATTTTCGCCCGTTACCTCCTGGGGATGTATGTATTTATCCTCGGGATAATAGGAAGAAAAATCGTATTCATACACCTGCGAAAATACATCGCCCTTTGTAATACGCAAATCCTTTCCGAACAAAAGCGTTTTCAGTTTGTCTGCGTGGGTTCGTTTGTCTTTAATCATTTGCTAAATCTGACGGATTAAGTCCTTATCCTTTCTTGCCGCCCAGGCAATGTTGTAGGAATGGTCGCCTACACGTTCAAGGTCCTGAAGAACCTTTGTGAAAACAACGCCGGAAGAGGTGTGACATTTTTTCTCACGCAGTCTTTCCACATGATTATCTTGGGCAGTAAGGGTTAACTGGTCTATTGAATCCTCAAGGAAATGAAGCTGATGCTCTTCATTATCCGGG
>JBJEPO010000006.1:0-5154 GCA_051881275.1 Eubacterium sp.
TGAAATGCTGTGTTTTTGACAAATATGGTTAACGCTTGCGCCGTCATAACCGAATGAGCCGAATTCCTCCATGGCGGCATTTAATATTTTTTCCTTTGTAATTTCCGTTTTTAATGCTTTTTTCATAAAAAACACCATAATTCTTCTTACATTATTGACAAGTCAGTCAATAATATGTATAATTGCATTATTGACTGCACGGTCAATAACAGTATATATTGAAAACCTGACCGTGTCAACCTTAAACATATTTCAGGAGGAAAATATTGATTTATGAAGGTTAATTTGAAAGACAAAACGACTAAAGAAATATTAGCGTTTTCCTTAATTCCGTTTGGAACAAGTACCATTTACGGTATTATGGGTACAGCACTTAATCTGTATTTTACCGATGTTCTTGGCTTGTCGCTTGCTATGACGAGTATTATTTTGTCTGCAACGAGAATCTGGGACGCAGTAAACGACCCCCTTATGGGTATGATTGTTGATAAAACGCGTACAAAAATGGGTAAATGCAGACCGTACATAATGTGGATGACCGTACCTGTAGTTCTCGCAACCGCACTTCTTTTTGCACCTGTTAATTTCGGGCAGAAGGGTAATTTTATTTATGCCATAATTGCGTATCTTATTTATTATACCGCATATACAGCGCTTGATATTCCTTTTCAGGGACTTGCACCTCTCGTATTCCCCGAGGATAAAAAGCGAGTTAAAGCACTTTCCTTCAGCAACATAATCGGTTCACTCGGCTCCGTACTTCCGTCAATTCTGTTCTTTACAATTGCAGGTCTCTGGGGCAGAGAAAATCAGAGTATGGGTTATTTCAGCTCAGCACTTATTTTTGCAATTCTCGGCGGTATACCTATGTTTTTTGCCGCTTTTGGTATTAAGGAAAAGGTTTATATTCCTCCTAAAAAGGAAAAATATATTGATGGATTGAAAATTATATTTAAGGACAGAAAGTTTGTCTGCCTTGTTATAGCGTTTTTCTTCTCAGCACTTGTAAATATGGGCGCAATGTTTTTGCCTTATTTTGCAAAATGGAATTGTGCCGGTGTTATCCCGATAGACGAATTATGCGCTTGGATTAAAAATACAATAGGACTTGATATTCAGCTTACAAGCGAGGGACTTCTTACTCCTCTTCTTCAGGTAGGCAGCGGTCTTTCTTATATGCTTTCTATGGCACTTGTTCCTGTTTTCCTTAAAAAAATGGACAAAAAGACATTGCTTATAGGAACATCTGTTTTCGGAATTATTGCTGATATTTTGTGCTTTGTTATCGGTGTATGGATTATTCCTTACAACACTGTTGCAGGTGCAATTACATATACAATTTTAAGGTTTTTCACTAACTTCCCGGTTGGTATTATGACTGTACTGTTTGCCGCAATGTTCTCAGATGTTATTGATGATATTGAATTGAGAACAGGCAGAAGACTTGAAGGAACTGTTTTCTCATTCAGAAGCTTCCTTAACAAATTGGCTATTGCAGTCGGCAATGTTCTTATGCTTTCTATTGTTGATAGCTTTGGTTATAATGCCGATGTAATGTCTAAAATAACAAATAACCTTGCAAAGCCTTTAATTCAAAGCACAACGCAGGCAACAATTGTGGGCGGTGTCAACTACACTACCTTGTTGAATGTAATCTTCTTTATGCTTACTGCTTTCGGTGCAGTTGGTTTGATTTTGCAGATTATACCTATGTTTTTCTATAAATTTGATGAAAATGCACAGGAGGCTAAGCTAAAAGCCTTCCGTGAAGAAAAGAAAAAGAATGAAAGCCCCGACATTACTGCTGAGGCATAATAAATTAAATATTATAACCAAAATACAGTATCTATTTTGATACTGTATTTTTTTGCAAAAAATAAGCCCTGAATAAAACAGGGCTTACTTAACGTGTTATTTCCAGGTTTGAATAATTTCGGGATTAGCAAAAATTTCATCAAGTCTTTGAACAAACGGAACAACGTCGCCGTAATCAAGAGCTTTATGGTCAATAGCAATGGTGATAGGAAGAATTTTTCCGATTTCAATAGCATCTTTTCCGTTTTCATCGGTAACAACTGTCGGTCTCTTTTGTACTGCACCTATTGCAAAAGCAGTTACCTGCGGCGGAATGATTTCAAGAAGGGTACATTCTCCTCTGTAATCTCTGTAAATAGAGCCGAGATTTGATATTGTTGTTGTACCTTGTTCAATATCGTGCTTTGTCAGTCTGTCAGTTGTAGGAATTGAGTAGTAATCCTTCTTAGCCTGACCTGAAAGCGTTTTTACCTTATGCTTGCCGGTTTTGGAGCCTATGAGACGGTTAACAGTCTGTGCAATCTTACCTTTTTTAAGACCGTTAAGAGTATTGTCAAGAGATACTTCAAACATAACCTCAGTTAAGTCTGTATTCTTAGCTCTCCTAATGGTATCGTTAATAGCCTCTGTCATTTCAGTAAGGGTTTTGTTGCCCATATCGTGCATATTAACTGTCATCATTTCACCGTTTGGTAAAATCATAGGCATTGATACATCAACATGGTCGTAGGTTTTAAGACAGCCTCTTACAAGCCTTCTGTTAAACTCAAGATGAGCGTTAAGCTTGGGAGCGGCCTTAAATCCTTCACATATTACCTTAATCATAACTGTATTAATAGTAATCTTCTTTGATTTGTCGGTAACGCCTTCGTTGAGCTTTTTACACTCATTCATAAAAGCCGTAACCTCCGGCTCGTAGGTAAGACAGGCGTGGGGGATAGTTTCCCAGCTTTCAGCAGTCATATTGGAAACAATTTTTCTTGCAATTCCGAAATGCTCTTGTTTTGTTAATGCCATATTATTCTCCTTACAAATAATTTAATAGATGTATTATACCATAATAGTCCTGTAATTTCAATAATTGCAGGACTATTAAAAATTAAATAAATATAAAATTATGCCTTTTCCGGAGTGATTTTTGATTTTACATTTTGAATGTCGCCCTTAATTTTCTCCTTGACAACCTCTTTAAAGCTCATAAAATCGTCCTTTGTAAAAGGCTCCTCGTTAAATCTCTTTCTGTATTCAATAATAAGATGCGGGCGGAATTTCGGATGGGAAATTTTTATAAGTGCCTTTGCTCTTTCTTTAAGGGTTTTACCCTTTAACTGAGCAATACCGTATTCTGTAACAACATAGTTTACATCATTTCTCGGCGTTGTTACGGCACTGCCCTCTGTGATAAGGGGAACAATTCTGCTGACAGTTCCTTTTCTTGCGGTGGAGGGCATAGCGATAATTGAACGTCCGCCTTTACTCATTGTTGCACCTCTTACAAAGTCAACCTGACCTCCTACTGCGGAAAATTGGCTTAATCCGATAGTGTCGGAAACCACCTGACCAAGCAGGTCTATTTGCAGGCAGGAGTTAATTGATACCATATTATCATTTTTAGCAATTTCCATTGGATTGTTTACATAGTCAATGGGATGAAGCTCAACAGCAGGATTGTTGTTTATGTAATCATTAAGCTTCTTTGAGCCAAATGCCGCACCAAGCACGGTGCGTCCGTTATTAATTGTTTTTAAGCGGTTGTTAATAACGCCTGCCTCCAACAAATCAACTACACCGTCGCCCACAAGCTCACTGTGAAGTCCTAAGTCCTTTTTATCAAACAACTGCTGACATACTGCATTTGGAATACCGCCGATGCCTAACTGAAGACAGTCGCCGTCGTGTATAAGCTCAGCACAGTTTTTGCCTATTTCCATTTCAATTTCTGAAATATTTGTTGTTTTAACCTCCGGCAATGCGTCGTTAATTTCAACAAAGCAGGTAAAATCCCTAACATGCTTAATTGCATTACCGAATGTACGGGGCATATTTTTATTAACCTGTGCAATTACAACTTCACAGTAGTCGGTAGTGCCTTTGGTATAATCAACCGTTGTGCCGAACGAAACATATCCGTGCTCGTCGGGAGGGGATACCATAACAATGCTTACACGTGGACAAATATAATTTTTGATTAAATCGGGAATTTCGTAAAAATGCGAGGTGGTAAATTCGCTTGTTCCGTTGTCTATTGCCGCTCTGTTTGATTGGGAAGCAAATAAACAATTAAGAGTAAAATGGCCCTTCATTTCAGGACGGCACCAGGGAGAATCTCCCAAAGTAAGCATACTGATTATTTCAACATTGTTAAAATCCTTGTAATGCTCAACCAATGCTCGTTCTATACCGAAGGGTTCTCCTACGCCAAAGCCGGTAACTACCTTATCGCCGTTATTAATCAGCTTGATTGCGTTCTCCGCAGTTGTTAGCTTATCATTATAAATTTCCTGCCAGCTCATCATCTCACACCTTATTATTTAGTAATTATAATATACCTTATTTCCAAAACTTAGTCAACATTTTTTAACTTTTTGTTTAATATAACATAAAAGGGAAGAATAAAATAATTCTTCCCAAATGTATTAATATTCAACCCTTAAATTTTCCTCTGCCTCTGCAACCTTGAGCATTATTGCACATTCAATTCTTTTTCTGTGCAGCTCGCACCCGAACTCATAAACTCCGTTAACACTTCCGGTAGTATGGTAAGCGTTGGCGGCACATCCGCCGGAGCAGTAAAGCTTTGCAAAGCAGTCTTTACATTCTTTGTGAGAGTAAACATTACATTCTTTAAATTGTTGTAAAATCTCAGGCTTTGTTACGCCGTCGTAAATGTTACCAAGCTTAAATTTATCATCGCTCACAAACTGATGACAGGGGAAAAGGTCGCCCGACGGTGTAACCGCCATATATTCCGTTCCTACTCCGCATCCGCTGACTCTTTTTACTATACAGGGACCGTGGTTTAAATCAATCATATAGTGATAAAAGGTAAATCCGTTACTGTTTCTGTATCTTTTCAGCATTTCATTTGCCAAAATTTCATACTGCTCTTTTAAAACAGGCAAATCGCTTTCCTTCAGAGCATAATCTTCCTTCGGATTGCAAACAACCGGCTCAACAGAAAGCTCCTTAAATCCCAGATCAGCCATGTGAATAAGGTCCTTTGAAAAATCAGTGTTATAATGAGTGTAGGTGCCTCTCATATAATAATCCTTCTGATTACGTGAGTCGGCGAATTTCTTAAATTTGTCAACTATTAAATCATAACTGCCTGCACCAAGG
>JBJEPO010000007.1:0-5131 GCA_051881275.1 Eubacterium sp.
AAACCCTGTACTTTACAATCAAGCCAAAGGCAACAAGTATTTCAAGCGTATCTGCTAAATCAAAGGGCTTTACTGTTAAGTGGAAAAAGCAGGCTACACAGACTACCGGCTATCAAATTCAGTACAGTACATCGTCAAAATTCACAAGTCCCAAAACCGTAACGGTATCAAGCTACAAAACCACATCAAAAACAATAAGCAAATTAAAGAGCAAGAAAAAATATTACATCCGTATCCGTACCTACAAAACAGTAAGCGGTACTAAATATTATTCGAGTTGGTCAAGTGCTAAGTCTGTTACTACTAAAAAATAACAGCAACAACCCTCCGAAATTTACGGAGGGTTGCTTCAAAGTAATGACAAACCCATATTTTAAAATCGGGTTCGTCAAAATAACCAAATTTTATGTGAAACTGCCTTGATGAAGCGTGATATCAAGGCAGTTTTTTATCGTTTATAATATTTTGTTTGTACAATTTAACAAGTAAAAATTTTTACAATGACTTTGTCAGCAGTTTGATCCGAGATTATCTCGGCTCTTTTTGTTATCAAAATAATTCAGTGGAAAAATAGCCACCCTTATTAGCTTTTTTAAGTTGTAATAGGCGAAAATGTATGATAAAATATTTTTTATAAGAAACGTTTATAATAAAGGTGTAGCTATGAAAATAGATAAGCAGATTTTAATTCAGGGAAAAATATTAAGAGCAATAAGTCCCCTTGGAAGTGAAAGTGTGCAACGGGCAGTGGGTCCGTTATCAACAAAGGTACTGTCGGTACTTAAGCTCAATAGCCTTAATTGTGAAAAATTACAAATTCCCCGTGATGACGGCACAAGCTTTCGTGCCTGTGTAATGAGGGGAAAGAAGGTTCAGGGCAAAACAGTAGGAATTTTGTGGCTCCACGGGGGCGGTTATTCCCTCGGTGCTCCCGAAATGGCTATAATGTCATTTCCAAGGCATTTGATAAATAATTGCAACTGCGTAATTGTTTCTCCCGATTACACCTTGTCAACCGTTAGTCCTTACCCTTGTGCGTTAAATGACGCTTATACTGCTTTGCTTTGGATGAAAAATCATCTAAAAGAGCTTGGCATTTCCTATGATAAAATTGTTGTGGGCGGTGAAAGTGCAGGCGGTGGATTAACGGCAGGTCTGTGCCTTTATGCAAGGGATAAGGGTGAAAATGTTATAGGCTTTCAAATGCCCTTGTATCCTATGCTTGATGACAGAATAACTAAATCATCTGCCGACAGTAATGCTCCCGTTTGGGGCACAAAGGAAAATAAATCTGCATGGTCAATATATTTGGGTGATAAGGTTATGAATAACAATGTGCCCATATATGCCGCACCTGCAAGAGCCGATGACCTTTCAAAGCTCCCCCCTGCGATAACCGTAATAGGCACGGCAGACCCCTTTTATGACGAAACGATAGATTATTTTAACAGGCTTAATGCGTCAGGAGTTAAGGCTGATTTAGAGATATTTGAGGGTGGCTATCACGCCTTTGATATGATGGCACCCTATGCAAAAATCAGTAAGGATGCCTATTCATTTTTAATGAAAAAATTTAATGAATATACAGATAACCTGCTATAATTATTCGCCGTAAAATTAAATTTTCTTTCAGTAATGCAAGGAAAAACAGAAAAAGCTCATACACTTCTCGGCATAACAAAAGGCTCAAGGAACACAAAATCCTTGAGCCATATTTTATTTGTAATACTTATCAATTCCGCCATAACCTTTAATTAACTTATTTTCTCTTGTTTTGGAAATAAAGCTATTAAGCCTTTTTTCAAATTCCTCGGGGCGCTTTCTTGCCGCATCAATATATGCAATGCGAATTCGCTTATATGCCTGAGGAAAATTCTCATAGTTTTCCCAAGCGATAGTATCAGCCTTGATTGCATCTAAAATATCCACCGGAAACACATAGGGCTTATAGATTATTTCTGCAACGGAATCTCTGATTTTCGGATGAATAAGTCCTTGCTCATCAAGCCATATTAGGCGTTCAATATTAGGTTGAGAGTATTTGCTGTTAGGATTTCTTGGAGTAAAGCGTTGTGCTCTGTGTAAAGGGTCAATGTGCTTGATTGTACTGTCAATCCAACCAAAGCAAAGAGCCTCTTCTACTGCATCATTATATGATAGGCTCTTATCTCCTGACTCTTTCATGGGAAATACAAACCAAATTTCTTTCTTTGTTTCAAAGTTTTCGGCAAGAAACTCACGCCATTTTTGTCGGTCGCTTGTATAAAATGTTTTCATAATCCTGCCTCCTAAACTATTATTTTATTTTCTATTATACACAAATGATAATCTCTGTTCAATAATTGTCGTTTTTGTAAAATAATTCAGTAGGCGTTAAAATTAAAAGCTGATTTTTCTGAATTTAAGCGGAGAAATACCTGTCTGCTTCTTGAAAAAATAGATAAAATTAGCATCGCTGTTAAATCCTGTTTTATACGCAATTTGAGACATGGAACAGTCTGTTTTATGCAGTAATTCTTTAGCCCTTTCAAGCCTGACCGAAAGCATATAATAATAAGGTGATGTGTTGGTTGTTTCCTTGAAAATTTTTGAAAAATATGACGAACTCAAATTAACCGAATTGGCTATATCATTAACTGTTATCTGCCTGTCAAAATTACTTTCAATATACTCCTTTGCTCGGTTTATCTGTTCAATGCGTTCATTATGTATATTTCCTTCAGGCTTTGATAATTTACAGATAACAGAATACAGAGCGCTTGAAATATCGTATTCACTACCGTTATTTTTTACATAATCAATAATCCTTAAGATGTAATCGGCAATTTTGCTGTTGCATCTTATTTTTTGCAATCCGGTTTCCTTTAGCCATTCTCTTGAATTGTTGCCGTCAAAATGTACCCAAAGGGTGCGCGCCTCACCTTTTGAATAATATCTGTGTGGCTTGTAGCAGTCAACAATAAGTGCTTCGTTTTCTCTTGCTGTGTGTATTCCGTTTTGCTCAAGGGTTATACTTCCGCTTAAAACGAATATGATAAGCACGCTGTCATATCTTTCTCGTGATACCTCATAATCCCCGTTGCAATAAAAATCACCCACAGCAATAGGATAATATAACAGCTTTTTTGCATTTTGGCTCGTGGTGTAAAAATACATATGTGAGCCTTTGTTAAGTCCGTTTCCTACAAGTTCCATAATCATAAAATAGAATTTCTAAATTTTTTGATATAATATCAAAACAAATTCCGTTGAAATGATATTACAATAAAAGAAAAGCAATGTCAAACATTGACCGAGAGATAATGAATAATATTTATGAAAATCAATATTAAGGAGAAGCTATATGAGATACAGTATGACTTTAAACAAATGGAATTTTTCCGTAAAGAAATTAAATTACAGTGCAAGCATTAAGGTCCCGCACACCTGGAATGTTGATGACCCGGTTATGAAATACAGGGGTGAAGCCGAATACGAAACCGCTGTATTTATTGATGAAAGCTTCAAGAATAAAAAAGCATTTATTTCATTTAATGCAGTTTATCATTCTGCAAGAGTCTATGTTAATGACATTTTCGCAGGCAGTCATTCTCGCTCGGGCTATACACCGTTTAGACTTGACATAACAGACAAGGTGATATTCGGTGCTGATAATAAGATTAAGGTTATTGCCGATAATACCCATACAAATGAGATGCTGCCCCACAAGGATAATTTTGACTGGGCAGACGATGGTGGAATTATACGCAAGGTCAGTCTTGAATTTACCCAGCCTGACGGAATTGAATATATGCAAATCAGTGAGGATATTGAAAGCATCAGTAACGGATGTGCCGGCGGAACACTCACAATTAAAACAAATGTTGATAAGCCCTGCACCGTTAAGATATATGATTATTCAAACGGCAAGCTTGTTATTGAGCATAATGAATTGACAGTTCCCTTTGAAAATCTCAAGCTCTGGTCCTGCTATTCGCCTAATCTTTATATCGTAACTCTTGAAACTGAAAATGATATTTTTGAACAGAGAATCGGTATCCGCAAAATTGAGGTTAAGGGCGAAAAGGTTTATTTGAATAATGAGGAAATTTACTTAAAGGGTTGTGAGTGGATGCCCGGCTCTCATCCCGATTTCGGTATGGCAGAACCCCTTGAGCACAGTATTAAGTGTCTGAAACAGCTTAAATCTGCCGGATGCGTTTTCACTCGCTTTCATTGGCAGCAGGATGACGGCATATTTGATTGGTGCGACGAAAACGGCTTGCTTGTTCAGGAGGAAATTCCTTATTGGGGTTATCCAAAGCAAGCAACCCCACTCCAGCTTGAAATTGCAAAGCAACAGGCAGATGAAATGGTATATTTTCATTCAAATCATCCGTCAATTATATGCTGGGGCGTTGGTAATGAGCTGGGTGCGGAAACAGAGCCCACCATTCAGTATGTAAAGGATATGGTGCAGTATTTCAAATCCTTTGACAGCAGACGCCTTGTAAACTATGTTTCAAACACTTTAAGCCGTGTTAAGAATGCAGAAAAGGACGATGCTACTCTTTACGGAGATATTGCAATGTGGAATGATTATCTGGGACTTTGGGAGCAAAGTGATGATATTGAAAATCATATGATTAGAACCTGTAAAAAGGCAAAGGGTATGCCCCTGCTTATTTCGGAATTCGGGCTTTGTGAGCCGCATTTTAAGGGTGGAGACGAAGAAAGAGCAAGAATACTTGAAGAGCGGCTTGAAATGTATTCAAGGATAGATAACATCTGCGGATATATGTGGTTTTCGCTAAATGATTATCGCACTCATTGCGGTGAGGCAGGCGAGGACAAAATGCGCCGCCGTGTCCACGGCTCAACCGATTTGTACGGCAACAAAAAACCGTCATACGAGTTGTTACGAAAATTGCAAAGCAAATAAATTTCTCTGGACATTGAAACTCCTTTGTAGTATATGTTTGTACTGCAAGGGAGTTGATTATTTATGACAACACTACAAGACTTATGGTATGGAAATATTTGTCCTAACGAAGATAAGGTTACTATTTATTAAAAATCCGTTCCAAAAGAGCAATTAAAAATTTGGATTGATACAAATTCAAAAAGATAATAATTGCTGAAATAAAAATCA
>JBJEPO010000008.1:0-5035 GCA_051881275.1 Eubacterium sp.
GTACGGGGCATTGCGGTGGGGGTTTTTGATGTGGCAACAATGTTGTATTTGTCATCCACAACGGAGGCTACAATATTTGTTCCTCCCAAATCAATTCCGATAGTGTACATAGTATTTATATCCTTTCAGCATTAATATTTACAAAATTAAGAATTTTCCCAGATTTCAAGCTCCTTGTCGCTGGGCTCAATATCCTCCATACCGAGAGAGTGCATAAGCTCCTTTGCACCGTTATAGCCCATCTTCTTTTGACGGTTATTCATTGCCGCTGTTTCAACTATAACGGCAAGGTTACGTCCGGGAGTGATGGGAACAGTGATAACAGGCACCTTAACATCAAGGATTTTCGTGTATTCGTTGTCAAGACCGAGTCTATCATAAGCCTTGGTGGAATCCCAATCCTCAAGCTGAATTACCATATCAATCTTTTCCGTAGTCTTTACGGCACCCATACCGAAAATACGCCTTGCATTGATTATGCCTATACCTCTCAGTTCAATAAAGTGGCGTATGTTACTGGGTGAGGAGCCCTCCAGCGTTTTTTCCGACACCTTGCGTATTTCCACAGCGTCGTCGGCAATAAGACGGTGTCCTCTTTTTATAAGCTCTATGGCGGTTTCGGACTTACCTGCTCCGCTTTCGCCCACAATCAGCACACCTTCACCGTAAACCTCAACAAGTACGCCGTGGCGTGTAATTCTCGGTGCAAGCTCTCTGTTAAGGAAATTGATAAGTGCGGCAAGAAACGGCGAGGTTTCCTCCTGTGTTCTGAGGAGCGGAACCTGATATTCCTTGCAGGCGTCAATAAAATATTCGGGCACACGTAATCCACGTGTAATAACCGCCGCCGCAGGATGAAGCGAAAGCCAATAGCCGAGAGCATTTTTTCTCTCTTCATCGGACATGTTAAGCAAAAAGCCCAATTCCGTCCAACCGAGAATCTGTATTCTTAACGAATCAAAATAATCGGTATATCCGGTAAGAACGATACCGGGACGGTTAACCTCGCTTGATATAATCTTAATATGGTCCGCATCCTTGGGAACATATATAACCTCAAGATTATGGTTATCAATTATCTTTTTTAATGTTACGGAATATTGCTCTGACATACAGCACCGACCACCAAATAATTATTCATTTACTATTATATATTATAATTGATGCATTATCAAGTAAATAATTGGTTAAATTCATTATAAATCCGACAAAAGTACATAAATATTTAATATTAATTTAATTTTACAAAAAGCATACAGTGTGGTATAATGATAAAAATGATTTTATTGCTTCGGAGGACCTTTCGTGAAAGACAAACTGAAAATAGCCATTGGCACTGAGGCATTCCCTCCCACAATGGACGGAATAAGCACCGTAGCCAAATGCTATGCCGATATAATTAATGAAAAGCTCGGAGAAGCCGTAATCGTCACTCCGAAAAATCCAAATCAGGAGGATTACAAATATCCCTATCAGATTTATAGATATAAAAGCCTGTTTACCTTCGGCGAGGGTTATCCTGTGGGCTGGCCGTTTAAAAGGCAGTTTGCAGAGGATATAATCAACATGGATTTTGACGTAATTCATTCTCACTGCCCCATCGCCACAAGTTATTTTTTCAGGCGCATTAACAGAATACACAGAATACCTCATATTCTTACTTATCACACAAAATATGAGTATGATTTTGAGTCAAGAATACCCACTCCCCTTATTAAAAAGAGAGCCTACGGTATGCTTTTAAACAACATCAAAAGCGCCGACGAGGTATGGGTAACAAGCAAAGGCACGGCAGACTCTCTGCGCAAGGTAGGCTACGAGGGTGACTATGTGGTTATGCCCAACGGATGCGATTTACCAAAGGTTGACAGCAGTGATGACGAGATTGCGATGATAAGAAGAAAGCACAATCTTCCTCCTGATGTGCCTGTGCTGATTTTCGTAGGACGTATGATGTGGTACAAGAACATCAAAATCATTATGGACGCATTAAAGCTGCTGAATGACAGAGGCATTGATTTCAGAATGCTTATGATCGGTATGGGTCCCGACGAATCTGCAATTAAAAAATACTGCAAAAAGCTTATGCTGGACGACAAGGTTATATTTACAGGTCAAATTCTTGACAGAAACGAGTTACAGATATATTATAGTGCATCGGATTTGCTTGTATTTCCGTCTATGTTTGACACCAACGGTCTTGTAGTAAGAGAGGCGGCGGCTTCGGCAACTCCTGCGGTGCTTGTTGACGGCTCCTGCGCCGCTGAGGGAATTATTGACGGCGAAACAGGCTTTCTCTGCTTGGAAACTGCTCATTCCGTGGCGTCTAAAATTGAAAATATAATAGACAACAAGGCTTTGCTTAAGCAGGTAGGTATTAAAGCAAGAGACGATATTTATATTTCCTGGGAGGAATCGGTTAAAAACGCCTATGACAGATACCATATAGTTATTGACAAATTCAACTCAACTCCCCACGGAAAATACAAATACTAGCCTAAAAGAAAACGGAAGCTCATTGAACTTCCGTTTTCTTTTATCCGATTATTCCGAGATGCTCAAGCAGAATTTTTACGCCGATTAACACGAGAATTATACCGCCGGCAAGCTCCGCCTTGTTTTTATATTTTGCGCCGAATTTGTGTCCTATAAACACACCCACTGCCGACAAAACAAATGTTGTTACGCCGATTAAGGCAACCGCCGTCCATATATTTGTTTTGATAATGGCAAAGGTTATGCCCACTGCCAAGGCGTCTATGCTTGTGGCTATTGCCAGCAAAAACAGCTCCTTTATGCTAAAGGGCTTGTCCTCATTGTCATCATCGTCGTGAAAAGAGTCGTAAATCATTTTTCCGCCGATAAAGGCAAGCAAAACAAAGGCAACCCAATGGTCAAAATTTTCTATATACTTTTTAAACGAGCTGCCTAAAAACCAGCCGATAACAGGCATAAGCGCCTGAAATCCGCCAAAGAAAAGTGCAATCAGCGCAGTTTGTCCGCCGTTAATTTTGTTCTGCATTTTAAGTCCCTTGCAAATTGAAACTGCAAAGGCGTCCATAGACAAGCCTACGGCAATCAGAAAAATCTCACCAAATCCCATATTCTTACCCCTTTACATAAAAAATGACTCGGGTACGGCTATAACCGTACCTGAGTCTTGTCATTTAATATAAGCCAGATTTATTATAAATCAGTATGTTGACTTATCACGCCTAAGCGCCGACTACTCCCTCAAGAAGTATAAAGATAATATCATATTAACAATTCAATGTCAACCGAATATTTGAAAATTAATCGTTAAGCTTTGCAAGCTCCTCACGGAAGGATTCCGCACTGTCAAATTCCTTATAAACAGAGGCAAATCTAACGTAGGCAACCTCGTCAATTTCCTTTAATTTTTCCATAATAAGCTCGCCGATTTTAGCAGAGGTAACCTCTCTGTCAACAGAGGACTGAAGCGACGCTTCAATTTCCGATATTTTCTGCTCTAACTCGGCAACGGTAACGTGACGCTTTTCGCAGGCACGCAGCATACCCTTTAATATCTTGTTACGGTCAAACACCTCACGGGACCTGTCCTTTTTAATAACAATAATAGGCACGTCCTCAATAACCTCATAGGTTGTAAAACGCTTACCGCACTGCAAGCATTCACGGCGACGGCGGATGCGCTCGTTCTCGTCGGTGGGACGGGAGTCAATTACCTTGCTTTCGGTATAACCGCAGAAGGGACACTTCATAATTTTATCCTCCTTATCTTGGATAAAAGTAATTATAACACAACATATAGAAAAATGCAAGTATTTTTACTTTACACAATATATTGATTGCGCCATTAAGTTTTCAGATTAGCTTCCCTGTTATTGTAGATGAACATCCAAACAGCCATAGCACAAATTATAAAATAGCCCACAAACGACAAAGCATCGGGCACCTGACCGCCTAAGAAGAAATATCCCGATATAGCGGTGAAGATAACATTTGAATAATCATAGACCGAAATTTCCCTGCTGGGAGCGAAGGTGTAGGCGGCAGTTATTGAGAACTGACCTCCTGCGGCGCATACGCCCACAAGCACAAGATATATCAGCTGCTTAGTTGTCATCGGGTGATAGTTAAAGATAAGATAAGGAGCGGTAATTACAACGGAAAACAGTGAGAAAAAGAACACGGTAAATCTGCCATTTTCGCCCTTATTGCCCATATGTCGTACGCAGGTATATGCCGCTCCGGCGCAGACTCCCCCTGCAAAGCCGCACAGGGACGGTATTATCTCCACATTTGACATACTCGGCTTTATTACGAACATTGCGCCGATAAAGGCAATAAATATTGCTATTGCCTGCTTCGGCTTAACCCTTTCTTTAAGAAAAATTGCAGAAAAAATCAAAGTAAAAAACGGCGACATTTTATTTAAAATCGCCGCATCGGCGGTGTGCGCCATGTGGGTAGTGGCGTAAAAATTGCCGAAAACGCCTAAAAGCCCCGCACTGCTTCGCAGTAAGTGAAAAGGCAGACAGCCCTTGTGAGGTTTAAAAGGCTCGTGATTTTTAAGCAAAACCACGGCGGCACAAAATAAAGCAACAAGGTTGCGGAAAAACACCTTCTGAGGTGTGGGAACATCTCCGGAAAGATTGATAAACGAACTCATACCGCTGAAGCAAAGTGCAGAAATGAGTATGCATATAATTCCTTTGGTCTTGTTGCTTTTAATCATTTTATTAAATTCCTGCCAAATAATCCTTGCTCAAGGCAAGCTCTTTTTTTACATCATAGCCTTTAGAATAAATCTCTATTACATAACCGCCTTTATATCCGGCACCGTCAAGAATATTTTTCATACGTGAAAAATCAAAGCTTCCCCTGCCGGGAGGCATACAGTCGTCGCCGGGACGGTTGTCGCTTAAATGGACGTGGACTATCTCGTTTTTAAATTCATTCAAAAAATCAAATGGGTCATACCCTGCACGTATGGACTGCTTTACGTCAAAAACCATACGGTAATCATCGCCCAGATAATCACGCATACGCT
>JBJEPO010000009.1:0-4894 GCA_051881275.1 Eubacterium sp.
CCCGCCGTGAAATTAATTATTGATTTACAACCTGGATTTCATAGCCGATAGTATCTTTATCGGGAGTTGAAACACCAAGTGAAGAAGCAACGCCGCCGTTAAAGGTGCAGTAATCTATGCCTACAACCTCGGCAGGAATATCCTCAATGGCTGTACCGTTGAGATATTCAATGCATTTTTCGGCAGTCTTTTCGCCGATGCCTTTATCATCAATGGCAAGTGTTGCAAGACAACCGCTGTTAACTGTTGTTGCCGATGAAGCGTAGGTTGGAATTTTTGCCTCCTCGCAAACCTGTGCAAGAGCGGAAACACCGTCCTGTACAATAGCGTCATTAGGTACAAAAATTACGTCGCATCCGTTACCGATAAGTGTTTCTGCCGCAGATTTAACATCGGCAGAGGTTTCAACTGTGGCTGAGTCATACTCAATGCCCTTTTCCTTAAGATAAGCCTGGGCGGATTCAACAGTATCAACTGCATTTACCTGTGAGGTTGAATATACAAATCCCCATTTTTTAACGTCGGGAGTAATTTTGTAACCCATATCAATGATATCGGATACGGGAATTGCATTTGATGTACCTGTTGCGTTTTTGTCAGGCTTGTTCATATCGGTGATAACCTCTGCCTCAACAGGAGCGGAAACCGCACAGAAGAAGCAAGGTGTTTCGGAGCCGAGATTTACAAGAGTCTGTGTGCAGGCTGTACCGATTGTGAAAATTGCGTCATAGGAGCCATCGTCCATAGAGCTGATTATTGTTGAAAGAGTTGTTGGGTCGCCCTGAGCGTCCTTGTAATCAAAGGTTGCGTTTTCGTAGCCGGCCTCTTTCATTTTTGCGATAATGCCGTCCTTCATATCAACAAAGGCACCGTTTGCGCCTGTCTGTACGACAATACCGAATTTTCCCTCTTTTGAATCGGTTTTTTCAGCCTCGTCACCGCTTTTAGCCGAGGAGCATCCTGCAAATACAGATGCAAGAAGTACAACTGCCATAAGCAGTGCCGAAATTCTTTTAACAATTTTTTTCATAGTAATTTATCCTTTCATAATTAATTATTATAATTTTCAAGCTTTAGTATGGCGTCAAGCACCATATTCTCTGTAATATTATAAGGATTATGGTCAATATCCTTCATATTACACACCATGGGCACCAATTTTTCCAAATCGTCACGGCTCATTTCAATATCGCCGAGACAAACGGGAAGCTTTACGCTTTTGTTAAAATCATACATACGCTCAAACATCTGCATATTATTATCCACAAGAAGCAGAACAAGAACTCCGTATGCAACAACCTCACCGTGAAGATGGCGTTCTTCTATATGATGCCAAGAGGTCAGCGAATAGAAAACCGCATGAGCAAGACCTGTATTATAATCAATAATATGCTCGTTTGTAAGCAGTATTGAGGCAATACCGGTTGTAACAACAACTGCAAGAATAACCTGCTCCACCGCTTCGCCTACTTCGCCTTTTTCCACCTGCTCCATAGCCTGCTTACCGTATTTGAGAATAGGGTCAACGCACATTTCCGACACGGTTTTGCCAAGCCAGTGATAATGAACAAGGTCCTCGCCTCTTGCAGACATTTCAGCCTCAAAATATTTAGCGTAGGTGTCGCCCATACCTGCCCACATATACCGCTTTGGCGCATTTACAATAACCGGTGTGTAAATAAATGCGTGCTTTGCAGGGGCACTGAAGAAGTTAGGACCGAGAAAGGTGCCGTCGGGATTATACATAATTGAAACGGCGGTTGTGGCGGCACAGTTAGAGGCGATAGTCGGGAACGTGTAAACGTCCTTATTGATTTTATCACCCAAAGCCTTACCTGTATCAAGAGCCTTTCCGCCGCCTACGGCGAAAATCATATCCGCCTGCTGAACTGAAATGTTATCTGCAAGCATATTTACATTTTCATAAGAGGCTTCGCCGCCGTACCATACAAAATCTGTAACGGTTATGGGAGAATTTTCAAGATTTTTAAGTAAAACGTCTTTAATTTTACTCATTGCCGTTTTACCGCCAACAACAACAGCGTGCTTACCGCTTAGGCGACAAATATCACCCACAAGTGAATACACGTCATCACCTACGGAATAAGCCGGCAGAGTAATTGAATAATTGTTCAACTAATTCACCTTATTATTTATTTAATAATTACAAATTATATCAAAGGGATTTTAATTTGTCAACAAATCACTGCTTTTTAAAGCGAATAACATTCCAGGAGAAAGGCTTAAGCTCTGCCTGAACGGTGTTTGACTCTGCCTTCGGAACAGGGTTTTTATGAGGTACTACTTTTGCGCTGTCAAAGCCGTTTACTTCATTTTTATCATATCCGTCCATTGAGATAAACTCAAAGGGTTTAAAGCCGTCAATATCAAGAAGCTTAATATCAACAACGGCACTTTCGTCAGGTGATTTATTAACGCAGAAAACCGTCATTTCCTCTTTTTCCTCGTCAAATGTCGCAATACTCTCAAGATAAGGAACATCGCAAAAATCCTTGCAGTCATACTTGGGACAGTTTATAATAGGATTAAGGGCAACGCCTCTGCCGTAATTTGACAAATGCTCAAAGGGATAAAAAATAGTTTGCTTAAACATTCCTCCGCCTGTTTTTGTAAAGATAGGAGCAATAACATTTACAAGCTGAGCAAGGCAGGCAATTTTAATTCTATCGCAATGGCGAAGCAAAGTAATAAGCATTGAGCCCACCAGCAAGGCATCCTCAAAGTTATAAATATCCTCAAGCCTTGGCGGAGCATAGCTCCAGCGCTCATAGGGCGCATTATCGCTGTGATACCAAACATTCCACTCGTCAAAGGAAAGGTTAATCGTTTTCTTGCTTCTCTTTTTTGCCTTAACATAATCGCACACGCATATTACAGTATATATAAATTCCTCAAGCTCGGTGGTTCGTGCCAGAAATGACATTGTGTCGCCGTCATGATTTCCGTAATACTGATGAAGCGAGACATAATCCACACTGTCATAAGCAATATCAAGGGCAGTTGCCTCCCAATCACCGAAGGTGGGAGAATTACGTGAGGAGGAACCGCACAGTACAGTTTCAATAGAATCATCAGTCCATTTCATCATTTTTGACGCTTCAAGGGCAAGCTTGCCGTATTCGGCGGCGGATTTTGCACCCATCTGCCACCTGCCGTCCATTTCATTTCCCAGACACCACAGCTTTACGTTCCAAGGCTCCTTATAGCCGTGAGAAATTCTCAAATCACTCCAGGCAGAACCGCCCTTATGATTCATATATTCAACAAGATTACGTGCCTCGTCGGCTCCCCTTGTGCCTAAATTAACAGCCATCATACAATCTGTATCGGCTTTTTGGCACCACTTCATAAACTCATTAGTACCGAAGGTATTAGGCTCGGTGGTGCCCCAAGCAAGGTCAAGGCGTTTCGGACGTTTTTCAACAGGACCTACGCCGTCCTCCCAATTATAGCCGGAGACAAAGTTTCCGCCGGGATACCTTACCACAGGAACATTCAGCTCCTTAACTGCGTTTATCACATCAAGGCGAAAGCCGTTTTCGTCTGAGTCGGGGTGGCTCGGGTCGTAAATTCCACCGTAAACGGCTCTACCTAAATGTTCAACGAACGAGCCGTAAATTCTCTTATCAATTTCACCGATTTTAAATTCCTTAGCAAGTGTTAATGACGCTTTCATAAATACTCCTTCATAACGGATAGACCGTATTTTTCACATCAATTTTAGCAAACAAGGCAAATTTTTACAATACTATTTCAAATATTTTAATATTTAACTCAAACATAATACAAACTTAACATTGGAGGTATATTATATGTCTGTGATTACTTATGACGACATAAAAAACAACGATACAATTAAAACATATATAAAAAAGGCTGACGAATCACTTGTCGCCCTGGGCTTTACTGAGCATAGCTTTGCACACGTAACAATTGTTGCAAACACTGCCGAGTACATTCTCGAAACCATGGGTTACAGCGAGCACGAAATAGAGCTTGCCAAAATTGCAGGATATATGCACGACATAGGCAATGTTGTTAACAGAGTTGACCACTCTCAGTCCGGTGCAATTATGACCTTTAGAATACTTGACAATATGCAGATGCCTGCGGAGGATATTGCAACTATTATAACCGCTATCGGTAACCACGATGAAGGCACGGGAGTAGCGGTAAATCCCATAGCGGCGGCACTTATACTTGCGGACAAAACAGACGTACGCCGTTCACGAGTTAGAAACAGAGATATGTCAAAATTTGACATACATGACAGGGTAAACTATTCCGTTGAAAAATCAACACTGAAAATCAACAGGGACAAGACACTGATTAAGCTTAAGCTTCAGATTGATACAAGAATAAGCTCGGTTATGGATTATTTTGAAATTTTCCATGTTAGAATGACAATGTGCAGAAAGGCGGCGGAGCTTCTGGGGCTTCAATTTAAGTTGATTATTAACGAACAGCAATTAATGTAGGCATTTGCCTAAGGAGGATATAGCCGATGGGAAAAGTAAAGCAATTCCTTGACCGAAAAATTGTAACAAAGGATGTGGGCGAAAAGACGTACCTAACCTGGCGTGAGGCACTTTCCTACACATTAGGCAGAGGCGCACAGGGTATGAGCACGTCAATGACTGCGTCGAAGTACGTTAACTTTTTTATTACGGACGTACTGCACATCAAAGCGTCTCATGCGTCAAATATAAGATTATATTGCGGTATATTTGATGCAATCAACGACCCGATGATGGGCGTTCTTGTTGACAAAACGAGGACACGCTGGGGCAAAATGAGACCGTACATAAAGTTTGCGCCCTATTTTGTTTCACTGTTTATGATACTGTTTTTCGTAGGCTCCGACAATTTAAGC
>JBJEPO010000010.1:0-4883 GCA_051881275.1 Eubacterium sp.
CGTGTTGTTTCCTGGAAGGAAGCGGCAGACAGGAAGGAATCGGTAGCAAGAGAAGCCTTTGTAATACCCATAAGAATAGGAATATAAGTTGCTTTCTTAAGATTTTCCTCGCCTGCGGCAATTCTCTCGTCAATCTTATCGTTAGCCTCATCAACTGCGGCAACATCAACCATAGTACCTGCGATAAGGTCTGTATCACCTGCATCGTCAACTGTACATTTTTTGAGCATCTGACGAACGATAACCTCAATGTGCTTATCGTTTATATCAACACCCTGTGTACGGTATGCGAACTGTACCTCTTTAATAAGGTAATTATATACAGCCTCTTCACCGAGGATAGCAAGTACGTCGTGAGGATTCTTTGAGCCAAGAGTAAGCTCCTGTCCTTTAACTACGTGACAGCCTTCGGTAATATCCTCGCAAAGACGTGCGCCGTAAGGAATAAGATATTTCTTCTCGTCGCCTGTTTCTTCGTTAAATACAACAACGTGACGGCTCTTCTTGATTTCCTCAAATCTAACTTCACCGTCAATTTCGGAAAGGATTGCAAGCTGCTTTGGCTTTCTTGCCTCAAACAGCTCCTCAACTCTGGGAAGACCCTGAGTGATGTCCTCGCCTCCGGCAACACCGCCGGTGTGGAAGGTACGCATTGTAAGCTGTGTACCCGGCTCACCGATTGACTGAGCGGCGATTGTACCAACTGCCTCACCCACCTGAACAGGCTCGTTGAAGGCAAGGTTGGAGCCGTAGCACTTACAGCATACTCCGTGACGTGATTTACAGGTGATAAGTGAACGGATTTTAACAGAGGTAATGCCTGCGTCAACAATGCGCTTAGCGTCGTCATCGGTCATCATTCTGTCTGTATCCATAAGAACCTCGCCTGTGGCAGGGTCAACAACCGGGTCAACAACAAATCTGCCCACAAGTCTTTCCTGAAGCGACTCAAGCTCACGGTTGCCGTCCTTGATAGCATAAACCTCAATACCGTCGTGGCATCCGCAGTCATTATCACGGATAATAACATCCTGTGATACGTCAACAAGACGTCTTGTAAGATAACCGGAGTCGGCTGTACGCAGAGCCGTATCGGTAAGACCCTTACGGGCACCACGTGAGGAGATGAAGTATTCAAGAATGTTAAGACCCTCACGGTAGTTAGCCTTAATAGGTACTTCAATGGTTTTACCTGATGTGTTAGCGATAAGTCCGCGCATACCTGCAAGCTGACGAAGCTGTGATGTACTACCACGGGCACCTGAATCTACCATCATGTGAATCGGGTTATGAGTACCGTCAAAGTTACTTGTAAGCTCGTTTGATACTTTATTTGTACAATCCTCCCAGGCTTTGATTACCGCAGAGGAACGCTCCTCGTTAGTAATAAGACCGTAGTTGTAGTTATAGGTGATTTCGTCAACCTTAGCCTCAGCCTCATCAAGAAATTCTTTCTTTCTCTCCGGGATAAGAGCGTCTATAACAGCAACGGTTGTACCGGAAATTGTTGAATATTTATAGCCCTGTGCCTTCAGCTCGTCAAGTACACGGGAGGCAACAGATACGCCGTGCTTTCTGATACATTTATCGGCAATCTGACCAAGCTGTTTTTTCTTAACAACGAAGGAAACCTCGGGAAGAAACTCGTTTTCAGGCTTTGTTCTGTCAACAAAACCAAGGTCCTGAGGAACAGGTCTGTTGAAGATTACACGTCCGATTGTTGTTTTAACAAGCTGTGACTTGGTTACGCCGTCAACTTCCTTAGTAAAGCGGATAAGACATTCGGAGTGAAGACCGAGAGAGCCCTCCTGATAAGCCATCATAGCCTCATCTGTATCACGGTAAATATTATACTTTGTATATTCTTCGCCGTTTACAACCTCTTTACGAGGAGCACCCGGCTCGCCGTCCTTAATCATTGTAAGGTAGTAAGAGCCGATAACCATATCCTGTGTAGGAACGGCAACAGGCTTACCGTCTGACGGCTTAAGCAGGTTGTTTGCAGCAAGCATTAACATTCTCGCCTCTGCCTGCGCCTCTGCTGAAAGAGGAACGTGAACAGCCATCTGGTCACCGTCAAAGTCGGCGTTAAACGCAGTACATGCGAGAGGATGAAGTTTAATTGCTCTGCCCTCCACAAGTACAGGCTCAAATGCCTGAATACCGAGACGGTGCAGTGTAGGAGCACGGTTCAGCATAACAGGATGGTCCTTAATTACAACCTCAAGGGCATCCCAAACCTCTGAACGGTTTGCTTTTTCAACCATTTTTCTGGCAGATTTAATATTTGATGCAACGCCTGTTTCCACAAGTCTTTTCATAACGAAAGGCTTGAACAGCTCAATAGCCATTTCCTTAGGAAGACCGCACTGATACATTTTAAGCTCAGGTCCTACAACGATAACGGAACGGCCCGAATAGTCAACACGCTTACCGAGAAGGTTCTGACGGAAACGTCCCTGCTTACCCTTAAGCATATCGGAAAGAGATTTAAGAGGACGGTTATTAGGTCCTGTAACGGGACGTCCACGTCTGCCGTTATCAATAAGAGCGTCAACAGACTCCTGAAGCATTCTCTTTTCGTTTCTTACGATAATATCGGGGGCACCCAACTCCATAAGTCTTCTCAAACGGTTATTACGGTTGATAACACGTCTGTACAAATCGTTAAGGTCGGATGTGGCAAATCTGCCGCCGTCAAGCTGTACCATAGGACGAATATCGGGAGGAATTACAGGAATAACATCAAGAATCATCCATTCAAGCTTGTTACCGCTGTGGTAGAAAGCGTCAACAACGTCAAGTCTTTTAAGAAGCTTAACTCTTTTCTGACCTGATGCTGTTTCAAGCTCGGCAGTAAGCTCCTCACGAAGCTGTGCAACATCAATATCCTGAAGCAGCTTTTTGATTGCCTCTGCACCCATTCCTGCCTCAAAGTCATCCTCGTATCTCTCACGCATTTCTGCATATTCTTTTTCGTTAAGAATCTGCATTTTTTCAAGCGGGGTATCACCGGGGTCTGTTACGATATAAAGTGCGAAATAAAGCACCTTTTCAAGATACCTCGGGCTGATGTCAAGCACAAGTCCGAGACGGCTGGGGATACCCTTGAAATACCAGATATGAGATACCGGAGCGGCAAGCTCAATGTGTCCCATTCTTTCACGGCGCACCTTTGAACGTGTGATTTCAACACCGCAGCGTTCGCAGACCTTGCCTTTATAGCGAACTCTCTTATACTTACCGCAGTGACATTCCCAGTCCTTCATAGGACCGAAAATTCTTTCACAGAAAAGACCGTCACGCTCGGGTTTAAGAGTTCTGTAATTTATAGTTTCGGGCTTTGTTACTTCGCCGTATGACCACTCGCGGATTTTTTCCGGCGACGCAAGTCCGATTTTGATAGAACTGAAGTCGTTTGTTGAATTATAATCCATTTGGAAGCACTCCTTTATATATAATGTAATGGTAAGTTAATCAAAGAACCGAACGAATTATTCTTCGTCGCCGCCGTCATCATCGCTGTCTGCAAATGCGTCGGCAAAATCAGCAAAAATACTGTCGCTTTGATCTGCTTCCTGTTCTTCTTCACCCTCTGCATTGAGAAGACCGTAGCCCTCCTGACCTTCAAAGTCGTTAACTGTGGTGAATGCTTTATCGTCAATAGGCTGAATACCGTCGTCGTCAAGATCCTGCTTAAGCTCAACCTCGTTGCCCTGCTTGTCATAAAGTCTTGTATCAAGACCGAGAGCCTGAAGCTCCTTAAACAATACCTTAAATGCTTCCGGAGTACCGGCAGGAGGAATATTCTCGCCTTTAACTATTGCTTCGTAAGTCTTAACGCGTCCTACAACGTCGTCGGACTTAACTGTAATAATTTCCTGAAGGGTATATGCTGCGCCGTAGGCTTCCAGCGCCCAAACCTCCATCTCACCGAAACGCTGACCGCCGAACTGAGCCTTACCGCCGAGGGGCTGTTGAGTAACAAGGCTGTAAGGACCTGTTGAACGGGCGTGAATCTTATCATCAACAAGGTGGTGAAGCTTAAGGAAGTACATATAGCCTACCGTAATTCTGTTATCGAACTTTTCGCCTGTACGACCGTCGATAAGCTCTGTCTTTCCGTCAAACACCTTATTGCCGTTTTCGTCGATATAGTAGCCGATATCTGCAAGCTCAAGGCAATCTCTGATGTCCTGCTCGTGAGCACCGTCAAATACCGGAGTCATCATCTTCCAGCCCAGCGCCATAGCCGCGTAGCCCAAGTGAACCTCAAGCACCTGACCGATATTCATACGGGAGGGTACGCCCAGAGGGTTAAGAACAATATCAAGCGGTCTGCCGTCGGGAAGGAAGGGCATATCCTCCTGCGGAAGAATTCTTGAAACAACGCCCTTGTTTCCGTGGCGACCTGCCATCTTGTCGCCCACCTGAATTTTACGCTTTTGAGCAATGTAAACTCTTACTACCTTGTTAACACCGGGAGCAAGCTCATCGCTGTTCTGACGGGTATAGGTTTCAACATTAACAACAATACCGTATGCACCGTGAGGAACACGCATAGAGGTGTCTCTTACCTCTCTTGCCTTTTCGCCGAAGATTGCGCGAAGGAGTCTTTCCTCTGCTGTAAGCTCTGTTTCTCCCTTAGGAGTAACCTTACCTACAAGTATATCACCCGAACGAACCTCTGCGCCGATGCGAACAATACCGTCTTCATCAAGGTCCTTGAGAGCGTCGTCACCGATATTCGGAATATCTCTTGTGATTTCTTCGGGACCCAGCTTTGTATCGCGTGCCTCGCTTTCATATTCTTCAATGTGAATTGATGTATAAACATCGTCTCTTACAATTTTTTCGTTGATAAGAACAGCGTCCTCGTAGTT
>JBJEPO010000011.1:0-4820 GCA_051881275.1 Eubacterium sp.
GGTTGTAGTCTTTTTGGTGGTTGTACGCCTTGTTGTAGTTGTAGAGGTGGTTTTTGTTGTAGTGCTTGCGGCGGTAGTGCCGTTTTTGACAGCAACCGTTGTAGATGCACCTGGCTTGGCGGTGGTGCCGTTTATAACAACTGCCGATGTGGACGCATTTGATGCAGTTGAAGATGCGCCGTCTGTTATTTCAACGCTTTCGGCTGAAACCTCCGCAACCGCCGTGGTGGTAGTCGTTGTTGTGGTTTCTCCGTTGTCTGCCGTGGAGGTGCAGGCGGTAAAGCCAAAGCAAAGCACGGCTATTGATAAAAGTGCAATAATTCTGTTAATTTTTGTTTTCATAATCCTGTTCCTCAATTCCTTTTTTCATTGCGTTGTAGGAAACGTCAACCGCCTCCTGAGAAATATTACAGCCCAGCTCGTAAATGGGCACTAATGCAAATAATCGGTCAAGCACGTCAAATAACCTGTTCATTGTGTTTGGACCTAATTTTCTTAACGTCTGGCTGAATATATTGAATATCGCCTTTTTTGTGTCGGCAGGCTTTATGGTGTTAACCTGACTCCTCTCAAGAAAGCATATACCCGCCAAAGGTACAATTTCCGGTGATGAATAATCGTATTTTCCGCTCCAGGGCGTTCCGCAGGCATAAACCCTGCCGTCAATAATTCTTATTGCCGGCTTGTCGTCGTTGAGCATATACGCTCTGTCGCCGAATTTTTCCAGCCACAACGCTGTGTGGGTGGATTTTCCCGTTCCGCTGTCGGCGGAAAAAGCATAAGCCATACCGTCAACAACAACGCAGGAGGAGTGCAGCAGTATTCCGTCAAACCTTAACAGCTTGGTGTAAAAATCCGTGCCTGTCAGCATATATATCCAGTCGTCACGGTTCATTTCGGGATGGTCCTGCATCGCCGTTTCAACACGTTCCTGCGTTACATCAATATCAATGTCAATATTCTGATTTTCGCTTTGGTCCTTTGCAAGATACGGCACCGCCTGCTTTTGAGTTCTGCCGGTGCAGTTGTTAATGCGTACCTTTAAACCTGCAATATCATAAATCGGCATAAAAATATCCCTATCTATCTAAATTCTTGTATAGTATATATCATAATTTACTGTTAGTCAATGAATTATTGCTTTATTCTGTCAATAACTTTTTGAGCGTTACGGTAAATTTTTTCAACGTCTGTGTTGATAAATTCTCCGTTTTCATAGAGGATTTTACCGTTTATCATAGTCATTTTTACGTTTTCCTTTGAGCCGGAGTAAACTATGTTTTTCAATATGTTGTTTATGGGCTGCATATTCGGACGGTGCAAATCAATTACAATTAAATCCGCAGCTTTGCCCTCATCTATCACATCGCAGTCATAAAGTCCCATACAGTGCGCCGAGCCGATTGTTGACGCCTTTAGAATGTCTAAAGGGTCAGCCGCCGATGCGTCCCGGCTTTGAAGCTTCTGCGTTGCACTGATTAGATACATTTCCCTAAACATATCAAGGGCGTTGTTTGAGCTGGGTCCGTCAGTACCCACCGCCAGATTTATGCCCTTGTCAGCCATTTTTGCAAAGGGCGCAATTCCCGAGGCAAGCTTGCAGTTTGAAGATGCGTTCATAACCGCCCAAACTCCGCATTTTTTGTAAATTTCCAAATCCTCATCGCTTACCCAAGTGCTGTGAAAGGCTCCGCCGCCGTAATTGAACAGTCCCAGCTCATCAAATAATGCCGTAGGCGTTTTGCCGTACCTTTCAATACATCCCTGAACCTCGCCCTTTGTTTCGGAGGAATGAGTGAATACGGGCGCCTGATACCTTTCGGCAAGCCCTGCAATGCCCTTCATAATTTCGGGAGAGGTGGTGTATTCTGCGTGAAAGCCTAATTTATAGCTTACAAGCTCGCTGTAATTGTTGTATCTTACGTAATAATCATCAAGGCTTTCAACCGACTCCTTAAAATTGTTAACGGCACCGCACATTACCGTGCGAAAGCCTGCGTCAACAGAAGCCTTTGCCATATCCTCGGGAAAATAATACATATCAAAGCAGGCGGAAATTCCGCTTGTCAGATATTCAAGAAAAGCAAGCCTTGACAAATCGTAAATATCCTGTCCCGTCAGCCTTGCTTCCATTGGAAAAATCATCTCGTTCAGCCATCGGTCAAGGGGTAAATCATCTGCGTAGGAGCGTGCAAAGGTCATTGCGCTGTGAGTGTGAGCGTTTTTGAATGAGGGCATCAGCAGATTGCCCTTTAAATCGTAAACCTCCTGCGCCCCTTCGTTTTCACCGCCGATTTGCACGATTTTATTACTCTCAACAAATACGTTTTCAGTTGTAATCTCAAAATTTTTATTAAGGATATAACCGTTCGTGAATTTAATCATTGTCTTTTATCCTTTCAAGATTGATGTCAAAGGGCGGCTTTACAATACCTCTGTCGGTTATAATTGCGCTTATAAGACTGTGGTCGGTAACGTCAAACGCCGGATTGTAGCATTTCGTCTGCTTCAGTGCCATAGGCCTTTCGTACCACATATTTTTGATTTCGTCACCGCTTCTTTCCTCAATCACAATATCGTCACCGCAGGAGCAGCTGTAATCTATGGTGGAATACGGACCTAAAACATAAAAGGGGATACCGTAGTATTTTGCAAGTATTGCCGCACCGGATGTGCCTATTTTATTGGCTATGTCACCATTGGCTGCAATTCTGTCCGTGCCCACAAGAACGGCGTTGATTTTGCCCTGCTTCATAACAAGGCTTGCCATATTGTCGCATATAAGAGTAACGTCAATACCTGCTTTTTCAAGCTCGTAGGAGGTTAGGCGTGCACCTTGAAGCAGAGGTCTTGTTTCATCACAGTAAATGTGAAAATTATAACCCTTTTCCTTTCCTAAAAGCAGGGGACCCAGTCCCGTACCGTAGGATGACGCCGCCAAGGCACCTGCGTTACAGTGGGTAAGCACACCGTCGCCGTCATTTAACAGAGACAGTCCGTACTCGCTGATTTTACGGCACATCTCTCTGTCCTCGTTATGTATTTTTACTGCCTCGTCAATGAGATTTTTTCCGTCCCTGTACGCCTTTAACATTCTTTCGGTTGCCCAGGAAAGATTAACCGCAGTAGGTCTCGCAGAGTCAAGATAACGCTTTAATTCCGCCTTGTCGCCGGGCAGTAATGCCATTGCGTAGGCGGCAAATATTCCTATTGCCGGCGCACCTCTTACCTGTAAGGCTTTAATTGCGTAAAAGTAATCCTCTTTTGTTTTCGGCGTTATATATTTTTCCTCACAGGGCAGTAGAGTCTGGTCAAGCAGTTTAAGCTCGCCGTCGCTGTAAATAATATTTTCCATTGGTTAAATGTCCTTTATAATTTGGTTAATTAGCTTTTCAAATTTTACTGCGGATTTCTGTGCCGTTTCCTCAACCTCCTCGCCGGATAAGGGCTTGTCCAGCAGTCCGCAGGCAAGGTTTGTTATAAGGCTTATTCCGCCTACCTCAAAGCCGCAGTGAACACCTGCAACAGCCTCAGCCACAGTGCTCATTCCCACAGCGTCTGCGCCTAAAGCCGACATCATTTTTATTTCCGCAGGCGTTTCAAACTGAGGTCCTGTAAGCTGAACATATACACCGCTTTTTAGGTCAATACCGCATTTTATTGCAGACTTCATAATAGTCTTTTGCATATTTTTACTGTAAACATTGCTCATATCGGGAAAGCGTGTTCCGATTTCATCGGCATTTTTTGTAATCAGCGGACTTTTTACAAAGCAGGATATATGGTCGGTTATCATCATTAAATCTCCGGGCGTAAAATTTCTGTTAATTCCGCCGGAGGCATTCGTAAGTATAAGCTTTGACGCACCCATAAGCCTCATTAACCGTATGGGCATTACAACCTGACGGGGCGTGTAGCCTTCGTAAAGGTGAACTCTGCCCTGCATCATAACAACTTTTTTGCCCTGAAGTGTGCCGAATACAAATCTTCCTTTGTGAAGGGGTGCCGTTGAAACAGGCATATCCGGTATCTGTGAATAGTCAACCACGGCGTGAATATCTGCCTTTTCCGCAAGACCGCCAAGTCCCGAGCCAAGTACAATAGCGGCTTCAGGCTCAAAATCGGTAAATTGTCTTAATACTTCAATTTGTTTTTCCAGCATAGTTAACCCTTTCAATCGTTATAATATATTACTATTATATAAACTATCTCGCCATAAATCAAACTAATTTTACAATAATCTATTGCAATATCAAATTTAATTTGATATTATAAATAGGTAGCAATTTCTTTTTTGGAGGAATAGTATGAAAAAATCATTATCGGTTTTGCTTGCAGTTGTAATGGCATTAAGCTGTATTTTTGCATTTGCAGGTTGTTCAAAAAAAGACAGCGGCAGCTATGAGCTTGTACTTATCACAGACGGTCAGGCAATTAACGACGGCTCTTATAACGAAAGTGCGTGGAACGGCGTTAAGTCCTACGGCGACGAAAATAAGGTTACCTACCGTTACTATCAGCCTAATCTTGATGAGGACGGCAATCTTGCCCTTGATACAATTTCCGACTATGTAAAGCTGGCTGTTGACAACGGTGCAAAATATATTGTTATGCCCGGCGAGGCCTTCGCAGTGGCGGCTTATAAGGTTGCCTCGGAATATAAAGACATTAGCTTTATTTTGGTTGACGCATTTCCTCATTCCGAGGACGATAACAACCCGAGACTTCAAGCAAACGTTATGTGTGTTAACTATAACGCTCTCCAGGCAGGCTTTTTGGCAGGATATGTCAGTGTTCTTGACGGCAATACAAGGCTTGGC
>JBJEPO010000012.1:0-4739 GCA_051881275.1 Eubacterium sp.
GTTAGATTTACAGCTTTTTGCTCATAAAAAAGGTATGGGTTCTACAAAGAACGGCAGAGACAGCGAATCCAAGCGTCTCGGTGCTAAGAGAGCAGACGGACAGTTTGTTCTTGCAGGCAACATCCTTTACCGCCAAAGAGGAACCCACATTCATCCGGGCAACAACGTAGGTATCGGCTCAGACGACACACTCTTTGCTCTTATCGACGGAACAGTTAAGTTTGAAAAGATGGGTAAGGACAGAAAAAAGGTTTCTGTTTATCCTGTTGAGCAGTAATTACAAAAGCACGGCAATCGCCGTGCTTATTTTTTATATATATAAGCCGTCAGACTGCGAGAAATGGAACTGAATTACGTTTTTTGCGATAATTGCTGTACGATGGTACCGCTTTATCGCAAAAAACGGAAAACGCCAAATGGGGCTTAGACTCGATGTCTAAGCCCCATTTCACAATCCCTCTGTCAGCAAAAATGCTGACATCTCCCTTTACACAAGGGAGACAAAATTCGGTTTAAATAATTAATATTCGGCGTGTTTCAGACCATTTATCACAGTCTAAAACGCTGTCGGAGAACCGACAGCGTTTGTTTTAAGCCATAAATGTACGGATAACTGCTTCGCAGTCCTTTGCATCCATAATCTTCGGTACGGGATAAAGCGGATTACCCTCTTTAAGCGCACGTGATACGAGAGTAGGAATATCCTCCTCTTTTATCATATCAAACTTCTCGGGAATATCCATTGCTTTATTCATACGTCTGATTTCGGCAATAAAGGCTTTGCCCTTATCGGCAACGGACATTGAAGGAGTTGTAATTCCGATAATATCGGCAAGCTTTGCAAGCTGAGGATATGCAGATTCGCCGTAGTAATCAAGCACATAAGGCAGAATTACTGCATTGGCAAGACCGTGAGGAGTACCGTAAAGACCGCCCAGATTATGTGCAATAGCATGAACATAGCCTACATAAGCGTGGGTAAACGCACGTCCTGCAAGGAAAGAGCCTTTAAGCATATTTCCTCTTGCTTCAATATCCTTTCCGTTAATATATGCCTTTTCAAGATTAGCATGAATAAGCTTTGTTGCCTCTTCAGCCTCTCGCAGAGTTTCCTTAGTGTTACTGCGGCCTATGTAAGCCTCAACAGCATGAGTCATTGCATCCATACCTGTTGTAGAAGTAATGTGTGGCGGCAGACCTACGGTAAGTTCCGGGTCAAGCACAGCATACTTAGGACGAAGACAGGTATCGTTTACAGCATTTTTCTCATGAGTTTCTGGGTCTGTTACAACAGCGGCTACGGTAGTTTCCGAGCCTGTGCCGGCAGTAGTGGGAACTGCGAAGAACGGCGGAAGCTTCTTGAGAACTTTAAGTTGTCCACGCATTGCTCTAACGGATTGATTAGGCTTAACAACTCTTGCGGCTGCAACCTTTGCACAGTCCATTGATGAACCGCCGCCGAAGGCGATAATACCCTCGCATCCGTTTTGGACATACATATCCTTACAATCCTCAATGTTAGGGATTGTGGGATTGGGCTGAACACCGTCATAGACAACGTATTCAACGCCTACTTCTTCAAGCTTTGCAAACATAGGGTCAAGCAAATGCAGACCCATAAGACCCTTATCCGTTACTACAAGCACTTTGTTAATTCCCTTGTTTTTAATAAACTCGGGCAGCTTGAGAACGGAGCCGGCGCCTTCAAGCAATTCCGGAGAAGACCAGTCCATAAAGCACATGGCAACTTTAAAGCATTTTTGGTAAATTCTGTACCAAACTTTTTTTAAAGTCCAGAGCATAACTTTCCTCCTTAATTTATTTTCTCTTATATTTTACATAACTTTAGTAAATATTGCAACACAAAACGCACAAATTATGTTAAAAAAATAAATAATTATTAATTTTCAGGCGTGATAAAGGACAAAAACCGTCAAAACTGTACATTTGTATAATATTGATATTTTTTTATTGTAAACAAGCCGTTTTTTTAGTATAATTGATATGAGAATAATACATATATGGAGTGATTTTATGGCTGACAAAAAATTAATTTTCTGCGGTAACTCTCCTGCATATCTTAAGGAAGAGCTTACCAAGGAAAGCAATGAATCAAACGGTGCAACGGCATTTAGAATTCCGTCGCTGGTTAACGCCGGCGGAACACTTGTTGCAGTTGCAGACAAGGCATCAAGCGGTGACGACTGGGGATTTATTGAGCTTGCAGTACGCACCAGTGAGGACGGCGGTAAAACCTGGAGCGATATAAAAACAATCGCCACTCCACCGGCAAGAGAAACCACACCCGGCACCGCATCAAGCGCATTTTTCATTGACCCGTGTATGAGCGTAGCGTCAAACGGCGACATTGTAATGCTTGTAACATTTTTCCCGGAGTGCAAGGGAATCCATGACAAAAATATGCTGGATAAAAAGAAGATTGCTTACGCAAGCTTTGACGGCAAAAACCGTCAGGTAATTTATGACAGAGACGGCAAATACTATATGGTGCTTGAGGACGGCACGATAATTGACGGCGCAAAGCATAAAACGCCTTACAAGGTAACCGACTGGAAGGGCTCACTTGAAAAGGACGGCGAATACGTAGGCAATATTTACCTTAACGGTGAAAAAGGCAGGGAGCATTCAGGTGAAACAACCTTCGGTGCACCGCTGAAGGCACCTAAGAGAAGCTACATATTTGCCCTTAAATCAACAGATAAGGGTGTTACCTGGAGCGAGCCTAAGGACATTACCGCCGATTTGCTTTCACCTGAGGACGGAGTGTTTCTTGCGGTTGCACCCGGTTCAGGTCTTACGCTGAAAAACGGCAGAATTATTATGCCTGCATACAGCTTTAAAGGAACGGCGGCTATTTATTCCGACGATAACGGCGAAACCTGGAACAGACTTAAACAGGCACTTTACACCGGCAACATTGACGAATGGTGTGCGGTAGAGGGTCCCGACAAAATTTACTCCTTCGGCAGAGCGAGAAAATACGGCAAAACACCAGTCGCCGTGTCCGAAAACGGTATTATTTGGAGCAAGGCAAAGGCTGAAAGCGTGAAGGCACCGAAATGCCAGAAAAGTGCGCTTATGCTTGGCGACAGGATTCTTATTTCTCACCCGTCCGGTAAAAAAAGAGAAAAGGGCGTAATTTCCGTAGGTACATTTGTTTATGACAAAAAGCAAAATGTTAAGGGTATCAAATGGAACAAAGAGGACATTAAAATCAACGACGGATTTTTTGCTTATTCCTGCTTGGCTCCTATTGATAATAACACGGTAGGCGTTCTTTACGAGGACGAACCAAGCTCACACATTGTATTTGAAGCCTTTAAAATTTCATAAAAAATATCCCCGAAGTCACACACAGGGCTTCGGGGATTATTGATTATGCACACAGGGCGAATTTTGTATTTATTCTGTTGATTTTTTTAACGAAAGCATCGCCGAACAAAAACAGAAACAACGCAGTTGAAGCACCGAAAACGAAGCTGAAAGGAACTCCGGCGGCGTAAATTGCCAAGGCACCGGGCAATGTAATTTCGCCTGCGCTCATTGTGAGCACCGATGAGGCGTCAACTATCAGTCCGTAAACGGCGAAGGACAGAATAAATCCCACGGCGGTCATTGTGTATTTGTTTGGCTTTACAAATTTAAAAATCAATCCCGAAAGCAAGCCAACCAATCCGAGAGCCACCATTTGAAACGGCGTCCAGTATCCCTGACCGAAAATGAAATTTGAAATAAAGGCGGAAAATGCGCCGATAACATATCCTCTTTCGGCACCGAGACACACCGCAGAAACCACAACAACGGCGGCTATGGGCTTAAACTGGGGTATCAGATAAAACGCCGCCCGTGACACAACGGCAAGGGCAATCAGCGTTGCAACAAGAGTAATCTCCCTTGCGGAGATTTTTTTTACCTCAAATCCTATGAGAAACGGAAGCATTGAAAGCACAAGAACTGCAACGCAGACAATATAAAAATTTATTTTTTCCGCAGCAAAAAATTGCCACAGCAAAATGCCTGCAAGGCTTAAAATCAGTGCAAAAGCAGTGGTTATTTGAGCAAATTTTCTCATACCGTTCCCCCTGCCTGCATTAAATCATCGGCGGACACAATGTTGTCCGCTATTGATTTTGTGATTTTTGCCACGGTGGTAGTATAAAAATCAAGATTTGTGAAAAAGCTTCGGCGGTCGGCGGTGGTGATAATTCTGCCGTCGGACAGGAATGACACATAGTCGGCATACTCACCTAAAAATTCAATATCGTGTGATACGATAAGTATTGTCTTTCCGTCAGCGCAAAGCTTTTTCAGCAGATTGGCAAACTGCTTTTTCAAATGAGCGTCAAAGCCTTTAGTTGGCTCGTCAAGGAGGATTATATCGGCATTTTGCTCAAGCACCTTTGCAAGAGCAAGACGCTGAGCCTGTCCGCCGGACAAATCGTAGGGATGACGGTCGGCAATGTCGCTTATTTCAAGAAAATCGGTAATTTCGCCGAACTGCACCTCTTGGTTACAATTATCCTTAGTGAACAAATCATACACATTTTGGCAAAGCATTGACACCCTGCCCTTTATTTTAACCTTACCGCGATAGGGCTTTACAACTCCGGAAATTGCTTTAAGCAAGGTGGATTTGCCCGAGGAATTAGGTCCTGCCACAGCGTTTACTGAATTTTTATAAACATTAAGTGACAGGGATTTCAGCACGTCCTCGCCTT
>JBJEPO010000013.1:0-27193 GCA_051881275.1 Eubacterium sp.
GTCCCGTACCTAAATTAATAGGTGATGATGTAAGAAATCCCAATTTATCGGAATAGGCAATTTTTAGACTTTTGATAAAAATATCATCAAGCTCATTTGCCTTTCGGTATGCTTCGTCCAAATCCTGACCTACCTCAAAGGCATTTATTTTAATATGGTCTTCCTCGCACATCATAATTGAAATATCTTCATCTGCGCTGAGCATAAAAGCAGAATTTTCGGTATCCTTTGCAAACTGGGGACTGATATACTGCTTTTCGGCATAAGACAGTGCTTTTGCTCTGCTTACATCGGCAAGATTTATAACGTCAAATTCGTTTGCAACAGGAGAACTTTTCACCGTGGCATAAATCTTTTTTGTAACGTTTTTTCTCACTTCCCTGCTCATACGGTTAGGAAACGGAAAATCCGCTAAATTTCGGGCAAGCCTGATTTTTGAATACAATACAACGTCGGAATTTTTCTTGCTTTCCTGATACCACTTGCTCATCATTAATCCTCCTTGCCAAGCTCGTTGATTTTGTCACGCAAAACCGCCGCATCCTCAAATCTCTGCTCCTTGATTGCCTGTTTAAGCTGAGCCTTTAAATCGTCAATATCGGATACGGGCTTTTGCTCCTCTTTTTCTTCGGTATAGGTAACGTTTTTACCTACGTGCTTTGCTCTGCCGTGGAGCTTTTCGATACCGGGAGCCAGCCTGTCTTCAAACTTGTCATAGCAGTTTGCACAACCAACTCTGCCTGTATTAACAATATCGTTAAAGGAGGAACCGCAGTAGCCGCATCTTTCAATGCCTGCAAGTGAATTAAGCGCCGCCGCACCTGCGCCAAGGAAATTGCCGAAGAAGGAATCCATTGAAAACGGCTCAAATTCATCCATAACACCCAGCTCCTTTGCACATTCGGGGCAAAGATACATTTCCTGAGTCTTGCCGTTTATTGTTCTTTTGATATGTGTATTAGCCTCATTTTCATGGCAATGTGTACATTTCATAATAAATACCTCCAATTAATTATATAATCATTACTTAATCAATGTATGCTAAAAGCATTTGTTTCATCTGCCGTGCTCTGATTTTGTTTGTGTTATCGGCTTCAACGCCTCGGAAATTGCTTTCGTTAAGTGCGGCAGCCATCATTTTTGCCGCTTTGTCGCTTAACAGCTTTTGATAATTAAGATTGTAGATGTGCGCCTTTGCCGTTCTTTCGTCAATCTCATCACCTATACTGTTAATCAAACCCATAACGGCGGCGTCTTTACTGTTTGCCCTTGTGATAAGAATGTAGCCTCCGCCTCCCCGACGGCTTTCAATTCGGTAGCCTGCTTCGGGTGTAAAGCGTGATGTTATTACATAATTTATCTGGCTGGGCACACAGCCGATTTTTGACGCCAAGTCATTTCGCTGAATCTGCACCGTAGGTGTATTGTCGTCAAACATATCCATAATCATATCGGCAATTAAATCACTCATCTTCATTTTTTAATCATCTTCTTTCGTTTATCATTGGGGCAATGAAGGTCAAATTTATATTTTGACTTTGACTTTCTTTGTCCTTTGACTATGTTATATCACAAAGGTCAGTAAAAGTCAAGAACTTTTTTGAAATTTTTTTGACTTTTTTTGACCTTAACTTTTTCCTGAACAAAAATAAAGAAACGCCTCGGTTTCCCGAGACGTTCCCACTATGCTATGTGACTAAATCAGCATCCGCAATCGTTGCCGCAACCGCAGTTACCGAAACCGCCGCAGAGCAAAAGGATTATGATGAGAATAACGATCCAAGAAGAACCGCCGCAACCACAATTGTTGTTACAACCGCAACCCATAGCCGTACCTCCTTTCCCTTTTCTAAGTCATACTATGAAAAGAGAAAGAAATTGTTACAGTATTGGAAAATTAAATTATTCCGCCGTTTACACCGAGGATTTGTCCTGTAACATAAGCGTTTTCGGCAAAGAACAAAATCGCCTGCGCCGTTTCAAGAGGAGTGCCCAGTCTTCCTAAAGGCACCTGTGATGCAAGCTCCTCCTTATCAAAGCAAGCATTCATTCTTGTATCAATAATGCCGGGACATACGCAATTAACGGTAATTGAGCTGGGTGCAAGCTCCTGTGACAAAGCCTTTGTTAAGCCTATAATCCCTGCCTTAGTCATTGAGTAAAGTGTTTCGCAGGAGGCACCGCACTGTCCCCACATTGACGATACGTTAATTATTGCGCCGGTGTGCCTTTTAAGCATATCAAGAGCCTCGTATTTACAGCAAAAATAAACACCCCGCTGATTGACGCTTTCAACACAATTATAATCATCTGTACTTACATCATTTATCATTTTAATAAGCGACACGCCTGCGTTATTCACGGCAACATCAATATTTTTAACGGTATCAAAAAGCTTTTTTATATCATCAGCATCTGACAAATCGCATTTAACGGCTGTAACTCCGTCATAATCCACAGGAGTATTATTATATGTTACATATACGTCATATCCCCTGTCGCAAAAAAGCTGTGCCGTTGCTTTGCCGATACCTGTTGCACCGCCTGTAATGAGAACTTTTTTCATAAATTCACCTAATTTACAATAATTAATTAAAAATACAGTTAAATATTATCACGGACTGTTGAATTTTTCAACAAGTTAATATATAATCTATAACAATTAATGAGAAAGGCATGATAATATGGACAGAGATTTTTACACAATTTCGGTTTATGTTGACGAAAACGAAAACCTTATAGGTATTCCCTGCGGTGAAAGTGCAAAGTACGGCATAGCCGACATTGACACGGTAATGCTTCTTAAAGCGCCCTACACCGACGACGCACTGGAGTCATATATTGAAAAGGTGCTCAACGCCTGCTACACAAAAAAGCACAACGACAACAGCAATGTATCCACCATTGAAAGATACACAAAAAAGCAGGGCTTTGTTAATGCGACTGCTGATTTTACAATGATTTCTATTGTTAAAACAAGGACAAGCTATTCTCTTATGCCCACCTTTAACGATTATGAAAAAGGTCCTCTCGCCATTGATGATGACGAACGCATACTGCCGTTAAATTACAATCCCGGCGAAATGGCGGAGATTATTCACGGCTACATTGAGGTTTATATGAAAGCCAATATGTTCTATAAGGAAATGCAGGAGCTTGAAGAAGAAAAGAAAAATAGAAACAACTAAGTGAGGAAATTATGCACTTATTAGATATTGACAAAGAGCACTACATAGGTCAGGCAGACCCTTTTATACTTGAAAGCAACGGAAAATACTATATTTACACCACGGGACACGATGGTGTTTATGCTTATTACAGTGATGATTTATTTACCGGCTGGAAATTTTACGGCAAGGTTTTCAGCGTTGGAAATAACGAGGACTACTGGGCACCCAGCGTTATTGAATCCGACGGTAAATTCTATATGTATTGCAGCTTTGAATACTATGAGGACAATCCGGACAAAGGCGGTCATCATCAGGCTATGTTTGTATCAAGCAGCGAATCGCCCTTGGGTCCGTTTAAAAACGAAAGGCAGCTGCTTCATCCTTTCTCAATAGACTCACACGTTGTAAAAAACGAAAGCGGAATGTTTATCTTTTATTCGACTAATAAATTTGAGGGTGAGAGAATAGGAACATACATAGTTGTTGACAGGCTGATTGACCCTTACACTGTTTCGGGCAATCCTGTAACAGTTATTGAACCCACCCTTGACGAGGATATTTTCCGCCGTAACCGATACAAAGTCGGTCAGCACTGGCACACCATTGAGGGTGCTTTCTATTTTAAAGAGGGCGACTGGCAGTATCTTATGTATTCGGGCAACTGCTATGAACAGCCCACATATTATATAGGATACGCAAGGGCAAAAACCGACGAAACGGATTTGACAAAGGTTAAATTTGAAAAATATCCCGATGAGAATACATATCACCCTGTTTTAAAGGCAAATGACTTTGAGGAGGGCACGGGACATCACTCAATGATTAAAAAAGACGGTCAGTGGTACGCAGTTTATCACGCAAGAGATTATGACGACGGTTTAAACACAAATGCATTTGACGCAAGAAACGCAAGAATATGTAAAATGAATGTATGCGACGGAATTATCACCGCCGAGCGTTACAGGGACAGGATATAAACAGATAATTCATACGGAAGTGGTGAATATGAAAAGCCGTTTTCAAATAAGCGAATCAGTTGAAATAGGAATAATTCTCGCATTGGCAGGCGGATTTATGGATGCTTATTCCTATATGTGCAGAGGCGAGGTTTTTGCAAACGCACAAACGGGCAACATACTGTTGTTCGGAATAAATCTTTCATCGGGAAATTTTAAAGCCGCATTGCATTACGCACTGCCGGTAACAGCCTTTGCATTTGGAATAGTTATGTCCGAGATTATACGTCACCGTTTAAAGTCAATCAGTATTTTACATTGGCGACAAATAAGCATTGTTTTTGAGATTTTAATTTTGTTCGGCGTTGGATTTTTTCCTCAAAAATACAACCTGCCTGCAAATTGTCTAACGTCTCTTGCCTGCGGAATACAGGTTGAAAGCTTTAGAAAAATACACGGTAACGGCATTGCAACAACAATGTGTATAGGTAATCTTCGTTCGGCAATGCAGAATTTAAGCGACTACTTTTATTCAAAAAGCAGACAGTCGCTAAAAAAAGGAATACTGTATTTATCTGTAATATTATTTTTCGCAGTTGGTGCGGTTATCGGAAATCTATTTGTAAATATGATTAGCGAAAAGGCAATTTTTCTTTGTTGTGCAATACTTACCGGAGCATTTTTAATGATGTTCATTGACAGAGAAAAAGCAACGTCAGGCAAGGCATAAAAAGGCACGGAGCGGTTTTTGCTCCGTGCTTGTTATTATATATGTATTAATTACATAAGAGAAAGGTAAAGCTCTTTGATTTCCTCAACAGAGGTTTCACGGGGGTTACCGGGACGGCAGGCGTCATCATAAGCGGACTGAGCAAGGAAGTCAACATCCTCAGGCTTAACGATTTCCTTAAGGTCCTTAGGAATTCCTACATCTGCGCTGAGCTGCTTAACAGCGTCAATAGCTGCCCTTCTTGCATCCTCAAGAGACATAGCGTCAACACCCTCAACGCCCATAGCCTTTGCAATATCACGGTATTTTTCACCTGTTGCAGGAGCGTTATATTCCATAACGGTAGGAAGAATAATTGCGTTTGCAACACCGTGAGGTGTATCGTAAAGAGCACCGAGAGGATGAGCCATTGAGTGAACAATACCCAAGCCTACGTTTGAGAAGCCCATACCTGCAACATACTGACCGAGAGCCATTCCCTCTCTGCCTTCCGGTGTGTTATCAACAGCACCGCGAAGTGAACGTGAAATAATCTCTATTGCTTTAATATGGAACATATCGCTGAGCTCCCATGCACCTGCAGTGATATAGCCCTCAATAGCATGAGTAAGAGCGTCCATACCTGTTGCGGCGGTAAGTCCCTTAGGCATTGATGACATCATATCAGGGTCAACAACAGCAACAACCGGAATATCCTTCGGGTCAACGCATACCATTTTTCTGTTTTTAGCAACATCTGTGATTACGTAGTTAATTGTAACCTCTGCGGCAGTACCTGCTGTTGTGGGAACGGCAATAATAGGTACGCACTTATTTGTTGTAGGAGCAACGCCCTCCAGTGAAACAACATCTGCAAAATCGGGATTTTCAATAATAATACCGATTGCCTTAGCGGTATCCATAGAGGAACCGCCGCCGATTGCAACGATACAGTCTGCGCCCGAAGCCTTGAAAGCGGCAACGCCTGTCTGTACGTTTTCAATAGTGGGATTAGGCTTAATCTCGGAATAAATTTCGTAATCAATAGAAGCGTTATCAAGCACATCCGTTACCTTTTTTGTAACACCGAACTTGATAAGGTCGGGGTCGGAGCATACAAAGCACTTTTTAAATCCTCTGCCCTTTACCTCTGCGGCAATTTCCTGAATTGCGCCTTTGCCGTGATAAGATGTTTCGTTTAAAACAAATCTGTTAGCCATAATTACATCTCCTTATATAATGTAAATAATATGTATATTGAGCATAACGCTCATCGTTCTAATTATAATTCAGCGAATATAATTTGTCAATAATTTAACAATCTTTGCGAAATATTTTAAAAGTTTTTTAACATTGCAATCTTTTCTTGACAAATGGAAATATAAGGCTATAATAGTAATTAGCACTCTAATAGTTAGAGTGCTAACAACGAGAATTTTTATTTATGAGGTGATTACTTTGAGAAAAAAGCAATTTAAAGCAGAATCAAAAAAACTCCTTGATATGATGATAAATTCTATTTACACCCACAAGGAAATCTTTTTAAGGGAGCTTATTTCAAACGCCAGCGACGCCATTGACAAGCTGTATTTCAAGTCTCTAACCGACGACAGCGTTAAGACGAAAAAAGATGAATTTAAAATCAGAATTGACGCTGACAAGGACAAGCGCACCCTTACAATTACCGATAACGGTATCGGTATGACTCAGGAAGAGCTTGAACAAAACCTTGGTACTATCGCAAAATCAGGTTCTCTTAATTTCAAAAAAGACAACGAGGGCAACGAAAAGCTTGACGATGTTGAGGTTATCGGTCAGTTCGGCGTAGGCTTTTATTCCTCCTTTATGGTAGCGGACAAGGTTATCGTTGAAAGCAGAGCCTTCGGCAGTGATACTGCTTACCGCTGGGAATCCGAGGGTGCAGACGGCTACACAATCAGCGAATGTGACAAGGAAGATGTGGGAACTGTTATTACTCTGCATCTCAAAGAGGACACCGAAAATGACAGGTACAGCGACTATCTTGAGGAATACAGGATTTCAGAGCTTGTAAAGAAATACAGCGATTACATTCGTTATCCTATTATTTCACAGACCTCTCACCAGGTTCCCGACCCGGAAAAAGAGGGCGAATACATTACAGAAATTGCAGACGAAACTCTCAATTCAATGGTGCCCCTGTGGAGAAAATCAAAGAGCGAAATCAAGCCGGAGGATTACAACGAATTTTATAAGCAAAAGTTCTATGACTATACCGACCCACAGCTTGTTATTCACACAAAGACTGAGGGACAGGCAACCTTTGACGCACTGATGTTCATACCCGAAAATACGCCTATGGACTACTATTCAAAGGATTACGAAAAGGGACTTCAGCTTTATTCCAACGGTGTAATGATTATGGACAAATGCTCCGACCTGCTTCCCGATTATTTCAGCTTTGTAAAGGGTCTTGTTGACAGTGCGGATTTAAGTCTTAACATCAGCCGTGAAATGCTTCAGCACGACCACCAGCTTAAAATTATTGCAAAAGCCATAGACAAAAAGATTAAGTCCGAGCTTACAAAAATGCTCAAAAATGACAGAGAAAAATACGAAAAATTCTTCTCTACCTTCGGCGTACAGCTTAAATGGGGCGTTTATGCCGATTACGGTATGAATAAGGACGGACTTAAGGATTTGATTATGTTTAAATCCTCCAACGGCGGTTACACAACCCTTAAGGAATATGTTGAGCGTATGGCTGAATCGCAGGAAAAAATCTATTACGCCTGCGGTGAAAGCGAGGAGAAAATTGCTCTCCTGCCCCAGTGTGACGCAGTTAAGGAAAAGGGCTATGAAATTCTCTATTTCACCGATGATGTGGATGAATTTGCTGTACAGATGCTTATGAATTATGATGAAAAAGAATTTGCAAACATCTGCAAGGACGATTTGGATTTAAGCACCGAAGCGGAAAAAGAGACTATTAACAAGAAAAACGAGGAGTCAAAAGAGCTTCTTGACAAAATGAAGGAGATTTTAGGCGACGAGGTAACGTCTGTTAAATTTACAAACAAGCTGGGACATCACGCAGTATGCCTTACTGCCGAGGGTTATGTAAGCATGGAAATGGCTAAGGTGCTTTCACAGATGCCAAACGGCGGAAACGGCGTTAAGGCACAGCTTGTGCTTGAAATCAACTGCGACCACCCGATTGCAGACAAGCTTGCTCAGGCTGACGAGGATACTCTCGCAAAATACACCAAGATACTTTACGCTCAGGCAAGACTTATTGCCGGACTTTCAATAGACAATCCCACCGAGCTGTCCGACAGTATATGCGAGCTTATGGTGTAATTTTCGGGACTGAGAAAAATTAAATATTGCAGATATACTGTATATAATATAAAATATCCATAGGAGGTAAGACCTATGGATATTTTTTTAACCATATTATCTGTAATTTTAAGTATTGTAACAGTAGCTTTACTTATTGCTTTAATCAAAAAAGGATCGGGCAGTGAGTCGTCATCAAAGGATATTGCTCTTTTAAATCAAAAAATTGACATCAACGCAAAAGCAACCGCTCAGCAGTCGGAAAAGATTTCTCAGCAGATGCAGACCTTAACGGAGAAAAACTATCAGCACCAGATAAATCTGATTGAAACGCTGAATAAAAATTCCGAAAGGCAGAGCAAAATACTTGCCGACTCAATAAATTCAATGCAAAAAAGCAACGATGAAAAATTGGAGCAAATGCGCTCAACCGTTGACGAAAAGCTGACGGACACACTGAACAAAAGGCTCAACGAGTCCTTTAAAACCGTATCACAGCAGTTAAGCGATGTTTACAAATCACTGGGCGAAATGAAGGAGCTTTCGGCAGGCGTTACGGACAATGTTAAAGGGCTTAACCGTGTGCTGACAAACGTAAAAAGCCGCGGCACCTGGGCGGAGGTGCAATTAGGCTCAATACTTGACGAGACCATACCGGGAATGTACGAAACCAATGTAAAAACCAATCCCAAATACAACGGTCAGGTGGAATTTGCCGTAAAAATACCAAATTCCCAGGACAGCAGTACAGTATGGCTTCCCATTGATTCAAAATTTCCAATGGAGGATTACGCACGTCTGTCTGCCGCATCGGAAAACGGCGATTTAATTGCCCTTGAAAGCGCAAAGAAAGCTCTTGAACAGCGTGTAAAGGACGAGGGAAAGCTGATAAAGCAATACATTTCAGTGCCCGAAACAACACCCTTTGCGATTATGTACCTTGCCACCGAGGGACTTTATGCAGAAATTATGAGCAGTAAAAACGGCATTGCCGAAAAGCTGCAAAAGGAAGGAATTATGATTGCCGGTCCCGGCACAATTATTGCATTGCTGAACTCTCTTGCCATGGGATTTCGTTCAATAGCCATCAACAAAAAGGCTAACGAGGTCTGGAAGGTTTTAGGCGCCGCAAAGGCTCAATATGAAAAATTTGGCGAACAGCTTGCAAAGGCGCAGAGAAAAATCGGCGAGGCGTCCAAGGCATTGGAGGACGCCGACAAGCGAAACCAAATTATACAAAAAAATCTCAAAGGCGTTGAAACCCTTGAGATTTCCGAAAGCAGTAACGTGCTTAATCTTGAATAGCAGAATTATAAATTAAATTTACAAGTTTACGAAAAAAGGAACACCGGTTACGGCGTTCCTTTTGCATTTTTATTCTAATTTATTATTTCATACATCACACATTCACAGGGCTTTAATGAGATTATATTATCAAGCTTCGGCGGATTTTCCGTGTTTGAAAGCAAAACACGTGCATCGCCCGATAAATCAGTATGAAGCTTAAATTTTACCGATTTCGGTGAAAGACTGCAAACAATTAAAAGCTTACAATTGTCGTCATCACGTATATACGAAAACACTTTATTGTCACGCAAATTGACAGGAATATATTTTCCCTCACGGACAACATCGGCATATTCCCGGCGCACTTTAAGTGCTTTTTTGTAAAAGTTCAGAACAGAGTCGGGATTATTAATCTCCTCCCGTGCGTTTATTTCAGTGTAATTATCATTAACCTTTGCCCAGGGAATCCCTGTTGTAAAGCCTGCATTTTTTGTGTTGTCCCACTGCATAGGAGTTCTTGCATTATCACGGGCATAGCGTTTATAGAAAAACATAACAATGGGAAGAATAATTTTACCAAAAGGCTTATTCTCAATACTGTTTATTAAATTAATTGTTTGAATATCTCGGTAATCTTCTTTTCCGTAATCGCAGTTAGTCATACCAAGCTCCTGTCCCTGATAGATAAACGGAGTACCTTTTTGGAACAAAAGTGATGTAGAAAGGCTTTTAGCCGCCATTACACGGTGCTTGCCTGTCGGTGCAAATCTCGGCAGACTTCTCGGCTGGTCGTGGTTTTCATAATAAATTGCTCCCCAGCAATCGTCGGGAATTCCCTGCCACTTTGAAAGCGTTTTCTTGAATGGACGTAAAAATGTGAATTTTTGGCTGAATGAACAAACAGGACGAGGACCCACGTGCTCAAAGTGGAATAGCATATCCAAAAGACTGCCGCCCTCTTTTGTAATTTCGCAGGCACGTTTATAATCTATTCCTATTGCTTCCCCTACAATAAGCGTGTCGTACTTATCCCAAGAGTTACGGCACAGCTCGTTTATGTATTGCTTCCAACGAGGACCTACAACAACCTCGCTTTGATTTGCGTTATACAGGTCATCGGGTTTAGAAACATATGTAATAACATCACAGCGAAAGCCGTCAACACCCTTTTCAAACCAAAAATTACAAATATCCTGTACCTCTTTGCGTACCTTTGGATTTTCCCAGTTTAAGTCGGGTTGTTTTTTGCTGAACAGGTGCAAATAAAACTGACCTGTTGTTTCGTCATATTCCCAAGCTGAACCGCCAAAGCAAGCTCTCCAATTATTCGGAGGGTTCTTTTTATCTTTACCTGTACCGTCACGCCAAATATAATAATCACGGTATGGGTTATCCCTGCTTTTTCGGCTTTCTTCAAACCATTTGTGTTCATCAGAGGTATGGTTTACAACCAAGTCCATAATAACCTTTATATCACGGCTATGAAATGCGTTGAGCATTTCCTCCCAATCGGCAAGAGTGCCGAACTCGTCCATAATATCACGGTAGTCGCTTATATCATATCCGTTGTCATCGTTAGGTGATTTATAGCAGGGGGAAAGCCAAACGGCGTCAACACCCAAATCCTTAATATAATCAACCTTTTGGGTTATACCTTTTATATCACCTATACCGTCGCCATTGGAATCGTTGAAGCTACGGGGATAAATTTGATAAACCACTGCGTCCTTATACCATCTTGTTTTCATAAACAATCACCTGAAACAATATAACATATCGCACAATATTAATCAAGCAGGCAAAAAGATAAATAAAAGTCCTTTACACAATGCAAAGGACTTTTGTTGATAATTTTTATTTTAAACATTAATCTCAACGTCAAGGCCTAAGAGGTCTTTGTTTTCGTCAAGGATAGGCCGAATAACCTCTGCGAGAAAATCTGCCGTCTGTTCAGGTGCTCTGCCTACAAAATTCTCAGGCTTGAGAATATTAAGTATTTCCTCCTTCGTGGTCATAAAGGCCGGGTCTGAGGCAATTCTGTCCACAAGGTCGTTCTTTCCGCCCTGCTGTTTAACAACTGCTCCGGCAGCCATAGAATGCTGACGGATTTTTTCGTGGAGCTCTTGACGGTCGCCGCCTTTTTTAACAGCGTCCATCATAATATTTTCCGTAGCCATAAAGGGCAGCTCGCTCATAAGCCTTGCTTCAATTACCTTGGGATAAACAACAAGTCCCGATGTAACATTAATATACAAATCAAGTATGCCGTCGGTGGCAAGAAACGCCTCGGCAACGGAAACACGCTTGTTTGCGGAGTCGTCCAGTGTTCTCTCAAACCACTGTGCAGAGGCTGTCCAGGCAGGATTAAGAGCGTCAATCATAACATAACGTGAAAGAGATGCAATTCTCTCTGACCTCATAGGATTGCGCTTATAAGCCATAGCTGAGGAGCCGATTTGATTTTTCTCAAAGGGCTCTTCAATCTCTTTAAGATTTTGGAGAAGTCTTAAATCGTTTGAAAACTTACAGCAGGACTGAGCAATAAGTCCAAGACAGTTGCAGACGATTGTGTCAAGCTTTCTTGCGTATGTTTGACCTGAAACAGGGAAGCAAGCCTTAAAGCCCATTTTTTCAGCGATTTTACGGTCAAGCTCCTTGCATTTTTCGTGGTCGCCGTCAAAAAGCTCAAGGAAGGAAGCCTGTGTTCCGGTAGTGCCCTTTGAGCCTAAAAGCATAAGGCTGTCCAAAACATGCTCAACCTCGTGATAATCCATAACCAAATCCATAAGCCAGAGAGTTGCTCTCTTACCTACGGTAGTAGGCTGTGCCGGCTGAAAATGTGTAAAGCCGAGACAGGGCATATCCTTGTACTCATCGGCGAATTTTGCAACAGAGGCAATAGCGTTAACAAGCTTCTTTTTAATAAGAAGCATCGCCTCACGCATAGTGATAACGTCGGTATTATCGCCTACATAGCAGGAGGTTGCGCCCAAATGAATAATAGGCTTAGCCTTTGGACACTGGTCGCCGTAGGCGTGAACGTGACTCATAACGTCGTGGCGGAATTTCTTTTCATATTCCTTGGCAACGTCATAATTAATATCGTCCTGATGGGCTTTAAGCTCATCAATCTGCTCCTGAGTAACATTAAGTCCCAGTTCTTTTTCCGTTTCAGCAAGGGCAATCCACAGCTTTCTCCAGGTTTTAAACTTAAAATCGGGAGAATAAATATACTGCATTTCCTTGCTGGCATATCTTGCATTAAAAGGTGAATTATATGTGTCGTTAGCCATTAGTCAAGTCCCACTCTCTTCATCATTTCGGCGTATGCTTCCTCAACTCCGCCTAAATCACGGCGGAAACGGTCTTTGTCAAGCTTTTCGTGAGTTTTTATATCCCAGAAACGACAGGTATCGGGGCTAATTTCATCGGCAAGAACAATTGTACCGTCGGAGGTTTTACCAAATTCAAGCTTGAAATCTATAAGCTCAACGCCGATTGAAGCAAAATATTCTTTGAGAACATCATTAACCTTAAATGCCATTTCCTTAATGGTGTCAACCTCGTCCTGTGTTGCAAAGCCGCAGGAAACAGCGTGATAGCCGTTGATAAGCGGGTCGCCCAAATCATCGTCCTTATATGAAAATTCTATTGAAGGACAAACAAAATCCATACCCTCCTCAAGACCGAGTCTTTTGCAGATTGAGCCTGCGGCACGGTTACGGATAATAACCTCAAGAGGAACGATTGTAACCTTTTTAACAGCAGTTTCCCTGTCGGAAAGCTCCTCTACAAAATGTGTGGGAACGCCTGCCTTTTCCAAAATCTGCATAAGGTAGTTTGACATTTTATTGTTAACTACTCCCTTACCTACAATAGTACCTTTTTTTATTCCGTTAAAAGCGGTAGCGTCGTCCTTATAATCTACAATAACGATATCCGGGTCCTCTGTTGCCCAAACCTTTTTTGCCTTGCCCTCGTAAAGCTGTTCTCTCTTTTCCATTTTACTTCTCCTTTATTTGTTATTAAGAAAATTAATTACTTCTTATATACTGCTTTAATTCTTTCAATAGCCTCAACGGTTTTTTCCGCATTGCCGAAAGCAGTCAGTCTGAAATATCCCTCGCCGGCAGGACCGAATCCCGAACCGGGAGTACCTACAACCTGGCATTTATCCAGCAGCTCGTCAAAGAAATCCCAGCTGGTGTAGCCCTCGGGTACTCTAAGCCATACATAAGGTGAATTTACACCGCCGTAGCACTCAAAGCCTGCGTCCTTGAGTCCGTCATAAATAACCTTTGCATTCTTCTGATAATAAGCAAGAGTTTCCTTAATCTGCTTTTTGCCCTCATCGCTGTAAATAGCCTCGGCGGCTCTCTGAGTGATATAGGAAACGCCGTTGAACTTTGTAGCCTGACGTCTTGCCCACAGAGGATTAAGAGAGGTGCCGTCAAATACAAGCTCCTTAGGAACAACGGTATAACCGCATCTCATACCTGTAAAGCCTGCCGTTTTTGAGAAGGAACGAAGCTCAATAGCGCACTTCTTTGCACCTTCAATTTCATAAATTGATTTAGGCACATTTTTCTCTGTTACAAAAGCCTCATAAGCAGAGTCAAAGAGGATAAGTGACTTGTGCTCCAAAGCGTAATCAACCCACTTTTTAAGCTGTTCTTTATCGGCAACCATACCTGTGGGATTGTTTGGGAAGCAAAGATAAATTACGTCCGGAGCCTCGGCAGGAAGGTCGGGAGTAAAGTTATTTTCTGCGGTACAGGGCATATAAATAATATTTGACCACAGTCCGTCAGCACCCTTGTCACCGCTTCTGCCTGCCATAACATTTGTATCAATGTAAACAGGATAAACCGGGTCGCAGATTGCAACCTTATTATCAACGGAAAAAATATCTCCGATATTACCGCAGTCGGACTTTGCGCCGTCGGAAAGGAAAATTTCATCCTTAGCAATATCAATTCCTCTGTCGGCATAATCATTCTTCTGAATAGCGTCAAGAATGAAATCATAGCCGTACTCGGGGGGATATCCTCTGAATGTAGCCTCATCTGCCATTTCGTCAACTGCCTTGTGCATTGCATCAATAACAGCAGGGCAAAGGGGCTTTGTAACGTCGCCGATGGAAAGGCGAATTACATCCTTGTCCGGATGAGCCGCCTGATATTCCCTTTGCTTCTTAGCAACTGTTGAAAACAGGTAGCTTGACTCAATTTTCAAAAAATTTTCATTAATTTTCATATAATTAAACCTCCTATAAATTACAAATCTATATCTCCGCTGAAAACGGTTTCGGCAGGACCGGTCATAAACACGCTGTCCTCCTCGTTCCCGCTCCAGCTGATTTCAAGCTCTCCGCCCAGCAGATGAACGGTCAAATCATTATCCGCATAGCCGTTAATGATTGCCGCAACTGCCGCAGCACAGGCTCCGGTTCCGCAGGCAAGTGTTTCGCCTGAGCCTCTCTCCCAAACACGCATTTCAAGATTTCTTCTGTCAATAACTCTTATAAATTCCGTATTTGTTCTGTCGGGGAAAATGCTTTTATTCTCAAACATAGGTCCGATTTTCTCAAGAGGAAAATCCTTTGGAGATATGTCAAGAAAAACTACTGCGTGGGGATTGCCCATAGATACGCAGGTAATTTTATAATCGTCGCCGTCAACGGTTACAGGCATATTTACCGCTCTGTCACCGTCGCATATTACGGGAATTGATTTTGCATCCAAGCAAGGCTTACCCATATCAACCCTTGCACTGACCGCCTTGCCCTTTTTAACATTAATATCAATATATTTAACGGCGCCCATTGACTCAATGGAGATTGACTTTTTATCAGTCAGTCCGTTGTCGTAAACGTATTTTGCAACGCATCTGATACCGTTACCGCACATTGCGCCCCGAGAGCCGTCGGCGTTGTACATAACCATTTCAAAATCCGCTTTTTTACTCTTTTTAATAAGTATAATTCCGTCGGCACCGATACCGAAATGACGGTCGGAAAGCTTGATAGCCGCCGCCTTTTCGTCCTTAATCTGCTTTTTTGTACAGTCAAAGTAGATGTAGTCATTCCCACATCCATGCATTTTTGTAAACCTCATAATAACACCCCTTGTCGTAATCAAGTTGCTACAAAACAGTCCACCGGACTGTTTTTCCAAAATCGGAGATTTGGAGCAACGGTCTCTTCTGCTCCGCAGAATTCACTCATTCCCACATCCGTGCATTTTAGTGAATTTCATATAATCACTCCGTTAAAAATAATCAAATTCTGCTTTGCAGATTTCGTCAATAATCTCAACTGAACTGCTTTATTATTCTTTTAGCAACCTGGGCAATTTTCTCTCCGCTTTTCATACTTTCTCTTTGAAGGTACTTATGCGCCTGCATTTCCGTCATATTATTAATGCTCATTAAAATAAGCTTTGCCTTGCTGATAATGTCGCTGTCATCGGCACTTCGCCTTGTAAAAGAGCTGTCGGTTGCCGCAAGCACCGCCACGGTTTCAATAAACTCCTCCCTGTCAAGAGGCAGAGGCAGGCTGACAAGATTACCCATATAATTTTCTCGTCCGCCCTTTGACAAAGCCACAACGTCAAAATCGGGTGGCAAATTTTCCGCAAGAATGTTGGCGCCCATATCACGCAGAATTGACGCACATACAATTACGCCGCACCGCATATCCGAAGCGATAGACAGAGCACTTGCTCCGGTTGCGCATATATGGGACACATAAAAGCCGTTATCTTCAAGAACGTTTTTTATCTGCATTGCCGTATCCTTAATGGGATACGCAACTATAATGTTCTTCATATAATTATCCGTCCCCGCCCATCAATCATAATACCGTCTTTTAATTATATTATAATTAATTTGTATTATAACATATTATAGTTATTTGTATCAATAGAAAATCCACAGCAAATTTAATAATTTTTAAATTTTATCACATAACACAAAATTTTTTCAAAAGTCGGCGTTGATTTGTAAAAATTATATACATTATTTTGTAAAATTTATGACAAAATGCACAGAATTTAGATTTTTTTAAAAAATTCTTGTAACAAAATACACAAATAACACTTGATTTACAAGTGAATGAATGTTATTATAAAATTAAATATAATATGTTGCTCGCCGCAACATTAAAATAAAGGAGAGAAATATGTCTGAGATAAAAGAGGAATACAAGTTCCCCTTGTATTTATTTCACGCAGGAAAAAACTACAAGGCATACGAATTCTTCGGAGTTCATAAAATAGATAGTAAAAGCTATGCTTTCAGAGTATGGGCTCCCCACGCAAAAGCAGTAAGCGTTGTGGGTGATTTCAACAACTGGGACGAAAACGAAAACAAGTGCGAGTGTATCTCCCCGGGAATTTGGGAAGCAGTCATTGACAACGCGCTTGTTTATGACTGCTACAAATACGCAATTACCACAGCTGATTCAAGGCTGATACTTAAATCCGACCCATACGCAGTTCACGCCGAAACAAGACCCGGCACCGGCTCAAAGGTGTACGAACTGAGCGATTACAAATGGACTGACGGAAAATGGGCAAAGGAAAATTCAAAGGGCAGTGTTCTTGAAAGACCTGTTAACATTTACGAGATACATTTCGGCTCCTGGAAGCAGCATGATGACGGAAATTTCCTTACATACAGAGAAATGGCGGAGCAGTTAGTTCCTTATGTTAAGGAAATGGGATACACTCATATTGAAATGATGCCCATTATGGAATACCCCTACGACGGCTCCTGGGGCTATCAGGTTACAGGCTACTTTGCCCCCACCTCAAGATACGGTGTGCCGGAGGATTTGATGTATTTTGTTGACACCTGTCACAAAAACGGCATTGGCGTAATACTTGACTGGGTTCCGGCGCATTTTCCGAAGGACGGTTACGGCTTGTACGAATTTGACGGACAGTGCTGCTATGAATATTCCGACTTAAAGAAAGGCGAGCACAAGGAATGGGGCACCCGTGTATTTGACTATTCAAAAAATGAAGTAATTTCATTCCTCATTTCTTCCGCAAACTACTGGGTTGAAAAATTCCATTTTGACGGACTGAGAGTTGACGCCGTTGCATCAATGCTTTACCTTGATTACGGCAGAAACGACGGAGAGTGGACGCCCAACAAGCACGGCGGAAGAGAAAATCTTGAAGCGGTAGAATTTTTCCGCAGACTGAACACGGCAGTTCTTACAGAGCATCCTAACACAATGATGATTGCCGAGGAATCGACGGCATGGCCGATGATAACAATGCCCCCGGATATCGGAGGACTCGGATTCAACTTTAAGTGGAATATGGGATGGATGAACGATATGCTTCGCTACACCTCCCTTGACCCGCTGTTCAGAAAAGGCAATCACAACTGCATAACCTTCAGCTTCTTCTACGCTTTTTCGGAGAACTTTATTCTGCCGATAAGCCACGACGAGGTTGTTCACGGCAAATGCTCACTGATAAACAAAATGCCCGGCGATTACGATATGAAGTTTGAGGGAATGAGGCTGTTTTTGGCATATATGATGGCTCATCCCGGCAAAAAGCTATTGTTTATGGGCTCGGAATTCGGTCAGTTTATTGAGTGGAATTACAAGCAGGGTCTTGATTGGCTTTTGCTTGACTACGAAAAGCACAGACAAATGCAGAGATTTTCCAAGGAGCTTAATGAGTTTTACAAGGAGCACAGCGAGCTTTGGGAAATTGATTACAGCTGGGACGGCTTTGAGTGGATTTCCAGCGACGACAACAGTAATTCAATAATCGCATTCAGGCGTATGAACAAGGCCGGCGAGGAATTGATTACCGTATTCAACTGGACTCCCAACAGCTTTGACAGCTACAAAATCGGCGTACCCGAGGAAGGCACATACAAGGTAGTATTTGATACAAATATTGCGAAATACGGCGGAGCAAAGCAGCGTCTTGCAGGAACCTACAAAACCTCCAAAAAGCCGTTGCACGGATTTGACCAATGTATTGACCTTAAGCTCAGCGGACTTTCGGCAATTTATTTAAAGAAAACCACAGACAAGAAATCTAAAGCAAATAAACCTGCTCAAAAGAAGAAAACAGAAAAGAAGAAATCATAAGGAGGATTTTTATGTCACATAAAACAGAAGTTGTAGCAATGCTGTTGGCAGGCGGACAGGGAAGCCGACTCGGCGTGCTTACAAAAAGCATTGCAAAGCCTGCGGTTCCCTACGGCGGAAATTACAGAATTATTGATTTTCCTCTGTCAAACTGTGTAAACAGCGGTATCTACACTGTAGGCGTACTCACCCAGTATCAGCCGTTGGTGCTTAATGATTATTTAGGCAACGGTCAGCCCTGGGACCTTGACAGACTTAACGGCGGTGTTCACGTGCTTTCCCCTTACGAAGCAAGAGGCGGTGCCGAATGGTTTAAAGGCACGGCAAACGCCATTTACCAGAACATTGCTTTCATTGAAAAATACGACCCCGAATATGTTGTAGTTCTTTCGGGCGACCATATTTATAAAATGAACTACGCAAAAATGATTGATTTTCACAAAAAGAACGATGCTGACTGCACAATAGCCGTGCTGGAGGTACCCTGGGAGGAGGCAAGCAGATTCGGTATTCTTGCAACTGATGGAAACGACAGGATTTACGAATTTGCCGAGAAGCCCGAGCAGCCTAAATCAAACAAGGCTTCAATGGGTGTTTATGTATTCTCATGGGATAAGCTGAGAAAATATCTTATTGAAGACGAGGCTGACCCCGACTCCTCAAACGATTTTGGTAAAAACATCATTCCGAAAATGCTTGATGACGGACAGAGAATGTTTGCTTTTCCGTTCAAGGGCTATTGGAAGGACGTTGGCACCATTGACTCACTGTGGGAGGCAAATCTTGATATAATCAATCCTAATGTTGACCTTGATTTGTCAGATAAAAGCTGGAAAATCTACTCACGAAATCCCGAAGCACCTCCGCATTATGTAGGACCCGATGCAGTAATTGAAAATTCATCGGTAAGCGAAGGCTGTGAAATTGACGGAACAGTAGATTATTCCGTAATTTCATCTAATGTAAAAATTGAAAAGGGTGCAGAGGTTAAGTACAGCGTAATTATGCCCGGCGCAACGGTAAAAGAAGGCGCAAAGGTTTACTATTCAATAATTGCAGAGGACGCAGTAATTGAAAAGGGTGCTCAAATCGGTGAAATTCCCGAAAATCTTGAAGACCCGTCAACCTGGGGCGTAGCAGTTATAGGCTCTTCGGCAAAAATTACCGATGGCAAAAAAATTGCTCCCAAAGAAATGATAGCATCGGGAGAGGAGGTATAAGATATGAACGGAAAAAATGTACTCGGTATGATATTTGCAAACATTCACGAGGAGGCTCTCGGCTCTCTCACTGATTTGAGAACTATGGGCAGTGTGCCGTTTTGCTCCCGTTACCGTTTAATTGATTTTCCTCTTTCAAATATGGTAGAGAGCGGAGTTACAAAAATAGGCGTTGTTACCAACGCAAACTTCAACTCACTTATGGACCATGTGGGAACAGGAAAGCCCTGGGATTTAAGCAGAAAAACAGACGGGCTATATCTTCTTCCGCCCTTCGCTTCAAATTCGGTTACAATGTGGGGCAACAGAATTGACGCTATTTTCGGCAATATGAATTTCCTTGACCATTCCAACCAGGAATATGTGCTGATGAGCGACTGCAACCATGTTTTAAACATTGATTTTGAAAAGGTTTTTGATGCTCACGAAAAGAATGACGCCGACATCACTATTGTAGGCGTTAAGGCAAAGAAACCCACGTCAATTTCCTCCGTGCTTGTTTTTGACAAGGTTAACAGCGACGGAAAAATTGAGGAAGCCTCTCTTGACCCGGAGGCTGATGGGGATGTATTCTACTCCTGCAACATTCTTTTGATGAAAAAATATATGCTTGAATCACTTGTTGCCACAGCTCATTCAAAGAATGAGGTGTCTTTCCAAAGGAGTATAATTTTGGACTGTATAGCAAATAAGAATGTTTATGCTTATGACGCAACAGACTGCTTTGTAGGCACAATAGACAGTATTCAAAGCTATTATGATATTTCAATGACTCTGCTTTGCAAGGACACCAAAAACAAGCTCTTTAACCCAAGCAGACCTATTTACACAAAGGAACGAGACGATATGCCTACCCTTTACGGTCCGGAAAGCAAGGTTGTAAACGCTCTTGCGGCTGACGGATGCGAAATCAAGGGAACGGTTGAAAACTGTATTCTCTTTAAAGGCGTTAAAATTGAAAAAGGCGCAGTAGTTAAAAACTCCATTCTTATGCAGGATACGGTAGTTGGCGAAGGTGCAAAAATCAATTATATAATTGCGGACAAAAACGTAAACATTAAATCAGGTGTTGAGCTTTCAGGCGCGGCAAACTTCCCTGTTTGCCTGTCAAAGGACACCAGAATATAGGAGGAATTTTATAAATGAAGGTACTTTATGTTTCCTCCGAAGCGCTTCCCTTCATGGCTTCGGGCGGACTCGGAGATGTGGCAGGCTCTCTGCCTGTTGCCCTGAGAAAACGCCTTATCGGATGCCGTGTTGTAATGCCTCTTTACGATTCAATCAAGCAAGAATACAAGGATAAAATGAGGTTTATAACCTCAATATCCGTGCCTGTTTCCTGGAGACGTCAATACTGCGGTATTTTTGAGGCAAAGCACAACGGAGTAATATATTATTTCCTTGACAATCAGTATTATTTCAAGCGTGACGGAATTTACGGTCACTATGATGACGCAGAGAGATTTGCATTTTTTGCCCGCGCGGTGCTTGAAATTATACCGGCCATTGAATGGAAGCCGGACATTATTCACTGCAACGACTGGCAGAGCGCATTAACGCCCTTATATTACAGCTGTTATTATGCTAACCGTATGGGATATGAAAACATAAAAACCGTTTTCACAATTCACAACATTCAATATCAGGGCAAGTACGGCGACGAGCTTCTAAACGATGTTCTCGGAATTGCTCCCGAATTTAACAATCTTATTCTGTACGACGGACTTGTTAACTTTATGAAAGCAGGCATTGAATGTGCAAATAAGGTTACCACAGTATCCCCCACCTACGCTAAGGAAATTCTTGACCCCTGGTACAGCCACGGTCTTGACCCCATACTCAATCAGCGCAGTTGGAAGCTATGCGGTATTTTAAACGGAATTGACGTAGAAAACTACAATCCCGAAACCGACAAAAACATAGCCGTCAATTACTCATCAAGTGATTTTTCCGGCAAGGCAAGGTGCAAAAAAGCACTTCAGGAGGAAATGGGTCTTGCGGTGAGAGATGATGTACCGGTTATCGGAATTGTCAGCCGTCTTGTAGGTCACAAGGGTGTTGATTTGATGGAAGCAGTGCTTGAAAAGAGCTTGTGGGAACGTGATGTACAGTATGTTGTCCTGGGCTCCGGTGAATGGCAGTATGAAAACTATTTCAGAGAGCTGCACAACAAATATCCCGATAAGGTGGGCGTTACAATCGGCTTTGTTCCCGAGCTTGCACGGAAGATTTACGCAGGTGCAGATTTATTCCTGATGCCAAGCAAGAGCGAGCCCTGCGGCTTGTCACAGATGGTGGCACTTCGCTACGGCACAGTTCCCATTGTACGTGAAACCGGCGGTCTTAAAGACTCTATCACCGACAGCGGTGACGGTGAAGGCAACGGATTTACATTCAAAACCTACGATGCTTATGATATGCTGGGCGCAATTTACAGAGGTGTTGAGGCATATAATAACAAGGAGTATTGGCCCACACTTGTTCAGCGTGCCCTTGACTGTGATATGAGCTGGGGCAAGAGTGCAAACGAGTACATAAAGATGTATAAAGCACTTGTAAAAGAATAAACAAATCATATTAAACAAAAAAGATGCAGAAGATTTTTCTGCATCTTTTTATTTTCTTAATGATTTCAGCAATGCTATTTCCTGTGCATAGCCGTCAAGCTCGTTCGGAGTTTCAAGGAACATCGGCAAATCCCTTAACTGAGGATGATTGATAATTCTTTCAAAGGCATCTTTGCCTATATACCCATCGCCGATTTTTTCGTGCCTGTCCTTATGGGCACCCAGAGGATTTTTTGAATCGTTCAGGTGCAGAGCCTTCAGCCTGTCAATTCCCACAACGCTGTCAAATTCTTCAAGCACGCCGTCAAGATTATTGACTATATCATATCCGCCGTCGCTGACGTGGCAGGTATCAAGGCAAACGCCCACCTTGCCGTCAAGCTCAACACGGTCAATTATACTGCGAAGCTCCTGAAAGGTTTTTCCTATTTCGGAGCCTTTACCTGCCATGGTTTCCAGCAAAACCGTGGTTGTCATATCCTCATAAAGAACATTATTGAGAGCTTCGGCAATGAGAATTATACCTGTTTCCTCCCCCTGTCCCACGTGGGAGCCAGGATGAAAATTATAGAGCTGTCCGGGTATAAGCTCCATTCTTGAAATATCATCCTTAAAGGTATTAAGTGCAAACTCCCTTACCTCCGGCTTTGCACTGCAGCAATTAAGGGTGTAAGGCGCATGAGCGAGAATTGTGCCGAAATTATTATCCTTTGCACGGCTGATAAATTCGGCAATATCTTTTTCGTCAATATCCTTTGCCTGACCGCCTCGAGGATTGCGTGTAAAAAACTGAAATGTATTTGCCCCTATGCTCTGCGCCGTGTCAAGCATAGCACAAAAGCCCTTTGATGCGGATAAATGTGCACCGATAACAAGCATTATATTTTACCCTCCGAAATATCTCTGTCGGCGTCGCCGCTCATTATATATTCAAGCAAATCGGCTACACAGCCTTTGTTGCAGTGGCGTGCCTCAAATTTACAGATTTTATGTATTGAGGAGGGTGCCTGACCTGCACAGGCAGGGAGCCCCACGGTTTTAAGCATATCCCAATCGTTATAATAATCACCGATGGCGGCAACGTGGCTTTTCTCTATACCAAGCATATCCGCTAGCTTCATAATTCCCACACCCTTGTGGGTATCCTTTTGGAGCATTTCAAAGGAAAACGGCGAAGACGACATAAAATTAGCGTCGGGATTTTCCATTTTATCAACCAAATGCTCAAGCTTGCTGATGGTTAAAGGATTTGACCAAAAAATCACCTTCATCCAGCCTTCTTCGGGCACATCATCTATGGATTTAACGTATTCGTGCTTTGCCTTGTCAAAATACATTGTGCCTTTGGCAAGCAAGCCGCTTTTAACAATATAAACGTAATCATCAAAATAAACGCCGATATCAACACTTTTGAAAATCTCGTCAAACTCTTTTGCTATGGTTCTGACAAATTCACGTCCCTTAGGTCCTATTGTACTGCGCCAAAGCATTTTTCTTTCATTATAATCATATATACCTGCGCCGTTAAGCACAATAGCAGGCTGATTAGGTGTAATACGGTTATAATTTCTCTCAAGGCTTGACTGAAGTCTGCCGGACGCTAATGTAAAATTACCGCCGCATTCGGTGAATTTTTTAATTGCGTCATAATTTCTTCTTGGCAGTTTTCTTATTTTGTTGTTCAGCGTTCCGTCAATGTCGGATACTACAAGCCAATTTTCAAAGGTCCTGTCCATAAATCTCCTCCGTATTGCTGTAATTTACTGTGTATTTACTGTCTAATTTATTAAGAAAATTTATAAAATAATCGGGCAAATCGGACTCAAACTCCATATATTTGCCTGTTGTGGGATGAACAAATCCGATATGCTTTGCATGCAGGCACTGACCGTTTAGCTCAGTAATTACTTTTTTAGGTCCGTAAACGCTGTCGCCTGCCAGCGGATGTCCTATATACGCCATGTGCACTCTGATTTGGTGAGTTCTGCCTGTTTCAAGAGTGCATCTGATATGACTGAAAGCGCCGTAATCCGTTATTACATTATAATGGGTAACGGCGTTTTTTGAATTTTTCATAGTAACCGCCATTTTTTTGCGGTCCTTGGGATTTCTGCCGATAGGCTGATTAACGGTGCCGTTTTTATCCTTAAAGCTGCCGTAAGCCACCGCCTCATACGCACGGGAAAAGGAGTGCTCCTTAATCTGCCGGGCAAGCTTTAGATGAGCTTCATCGTTTTTCGCCGCAATAAGCAATCCGGAGGTGTACTTATCAATTCTGTGAACAATTCCGGGACGTATAACGCCGTTAATACCCGACAGGGAATTTTTACAATGATACAAAAGCGCATTAACAAGAGTTCCCTCATAATTTCCTGCGGCAGGGTGAACCACCATGCCCTTTGGCTTGTTAACCACTATCAAATCGCTATCCTCATAAACAATATCAAGGGGAATATTTTCCGCCTTTGCTTCAAGGGGACGAGGGTCGGGAATTGTAATATTAATTTCATCGTTTAAACGGCATTTATAATTTTTATTTACAACTATTCCGTTAACGGTAACTGCACCGTTTTCTATAATATTCTGCAAAGCGGAGCGTGTTAATTCGCACTCGCCGCAGTCTATGATAAATTTATCTATACGCAAGCCTGTATGGGAGTTATCCACACGGATATCAATGCTTTTGCTCATCTTTTTTATCTCCTGTAAAAGCGTCAATAACAAGATATCCGATAAGCACCGCGGCTCCGCAGGTAACGGCACAGTCGGCAATATTGAACACGGCAAAATTTACGAAAAGCGGTTCAATAAAATCAACCACATATCCGTAAACAACACGGTCAATAAGATTGCCTATACCGCCTGCAACAACAACACCTACGCTCCAGTAAAGCCAAAGGCTTTTACAACGGTTGGAAAATAAATACCACAATGCGCCCACGCAGACAATAAGTGTTAAAGCCACAAACGCCCACCTTGCACCCGAGAACATAGAAAACGCCATTCCCGTATTCTGTACATAGCGAAACTGCAGGAAGCTTTTGATAATCACTTTCCCCTGTCCACCGGGATTGTTAAGAAAATGCTCTGCCAAATATTTTGTTATCTGATCAAATGCAACAATCAGAATAATCATTATGCTGCACCAAATATGCTTCTTTTTGTGCATTTTTACTCCCATAGAACAATGGGCGCACAAAATTGTACGCCCGTATTTGATGTAAAATTATTATAACTGAGCCATAGTTTCGGCACATTCTGCACAGAGAGTAGGATGCTCTGCACTATCGCCGACTGTTCTTGAGAACTTCCAGCATCTTTCACACTTTTCACCCTCGGCTCTTGCAACTGTAACGGAAAGTCCGTCAACATCGCCCTTAATTTCGCCCTCGCCCTGAGCAATTTCAACTGCTGAGGTAATGAAAATTTCGGGAAGCTGTGACTCTACTGCCGTAAGAAAATCCTTTAACTCGCCGTCGGCAAAAAGAGTAACCTTTGCCTCAAGAGGTTTACCGATAATCTTAGCCTTACGAGCCTCCTCAAGAGCCTTCTGTACGTCTGTTCTGATGTCGTGAATTCTGTCCCACTTAGAGATAAACGCCTCATCTGTTTCAATATAATCAGCCTCGGGGATATCGTTAAACAACGGTGACTCGCCGTTTCTTGAACTGTCGTGAGGCATTTCTCTCCAAATTTCATCGCAGGTGAATGCAAGAATTGGGGTGAGAACGAGAGTAAGCGCATCAAGAACCTTATACAATACTGTCTGCGCCGCTCTTCTTGATTTTGATGCAGGAGCAGAGGTATAAAGTCTGTTTTTAAGCACGTCAAAATAGAAGTTACTCATATCAACAACGCAGAAATTGTGAAGAGCATGAGCGGTTGTATGATACTCGTAATTATCATAGCCGTATCTCGCAGTTTTAAGCACCTCATCAAGCTTCATAAGAGCGTATTTATCAAGGTCCTCAAGCTCATCGTTGCTTACCATATCCTTATCGGGGTCAAAATCATAAAGGTTGCCCAGACAATATCTGGCTGTATTTCTGATTTTACGGTAGTTATCGGAAATCTGCTTAAGAATTTCGGGACTGATACGGATATCTGCGTGATAATCGGCAGAAGCCACCCACAGACGAAGAATATCTGCGCCGTATTTATCAATAATTTCCTGCGGAGCGATACCGTTGCCGAGAGATTTTGACATCTTTCTGCCTTCGCCGTCAACGGTCCAGCCGTGAGTAATAATCTGCTTGTAGGGAGCACTGTTTCCGCCTGCAACAGCGGTAAGAATAGATGACTGGAACCAGCCTCTGTACTGGTCTGCACCCTCAAGATAAACGTCTGCCGGCCATTTGAGATAATCTCTCTTTTTGCATACAGCCATGTGTGATGAGCCGGAGTCAAACCAAACGTCCATAATGTCCTTTTCTTTTTCAAAGTCTGCGCTTGCACCGCAGTGAGGACACTTAAATCCGTCGGGTACAAAATATTCAGCATCGTGTGCATACCAAGCGTCGGAGCCTTCCTGTCCGAAAACATCGGATACACGCTGCATAATATCATTATCAATAATTTCTTTACCGCATTCCTTACAGTAAACAACAGGAATGGGAACGCCCCATTTTCTCTGACGGGAAATACACCAGTCGGCACGCTCCATAATCATTGACTGAAGTCTTTCTTTACCCCACTCGGGATACCACTTAACATCCTCGGCGGCTTTAACTGCTGCATCCTTGAAATCGTCAACGGAGCAGAACCACTGACTTGTGGCTCTGAAAATTACCGGCTTATGACATCTCCAGCAGTGAGGATACTGGTGCTTAATCTTCTTAAGAGCAA
>JBJEPO010000014.1:0-4618 GCA_051881275.1 Eubacterium sp.
CAAAGGTGCGGTAGTAAATAAATATTATCCGGTAAAAGAATTTCGCACAAGCGGTGATATTGATGTTATAATAAGAAATGACAATTACCAGCAGGTGATTGATGATTTCAAATCCCGCAAAGTGAAATTTGCCGATATCAGCGATAATACAGCATCAGTTGTAACAGGCGGTGTGAATGTGGAAATTCACAGAGGTGCCGACGCTGACACACCGTATTTTGACAATGTGTTTGATATGTGCTCCGTCAAAGATAAAAACACATATATCCTTGATGATTACGAGCATCTGCTTTATACTATCTGTCATTTGGCAAAGCACCTTGCCTACCGAGGAGCCGGTATCAGAATGTTAATGGATATTGACGTGATGATAAGGCACATTGATAATTTTAACGAGGATAAGCTGTACAATATGAGCGAAAAGGCAGGCAGGCTGAAAACGGTGCAGACCTTGCTTTCCCTGTGTAATTTATGGTTTGATACTCCGGTAAATGACTGCGTTGATATTAAAAATGACATTTCTTTGCAGGATGCTTTTGAAACTGTGCTTATTGACGGCGGTTGCTTCGGGTACGAGAATAACAGTGTGCCTGCAAATTACATCGGCGAATTTGACAAAAACGGTAATCTGCCGTTTTCAAAGAAGGTTAATGCTATTGTGAAAATGGCGTTTCCCGGCGCAGAATATCTCAGGCTTGCGTATCCCTACGCAAAGAAAAGCAAGCTATTAATTCCTGCGGCGCAGATTAACAGGCTGTATGACGGATTAACAAAAAAATCCCGTCAGGCAAAAAAATCTGCAAAACAGGTTATGGCAGGTTCGTCAGTGTCAAAAATTCAAATTGACTTGCTGAGAGAGCTTGATATTAAATAATAAAAGGCTGTGATTTTATGAAAGGTATAATTCTTGCAGGAGGAAGCGGAACAAGGCTTTATCCCCTTACAATGGTAACGTCAAAGCAGCTTCTTCCCGTATATGATAAACCTATGATTTATTATCCGCTGAGCACTCTTATGCTTGCCGGAATTAACGATATTCTTATAATATCAACCCCACGTGATTTACCTGCATTTGAAAAGCTTTTGGGCGACGGCAGTAATTACGGCATTAAGCTTACATACAAGGCTCAGCCCTCACCGGACGGTCTTGCGCAGGCGTTTATTATCGGCGAGGATTTTGTGGGGGACGATACCTGTGCGCTTGTATTGGGCGATAATATTTTTTACGGTGCCGGTCTTGGCAATCTGCTGATAAAGGCACGTGAAAATGCAGAGATTAATCACCGTGCCACCGTTTTCGGCTATCACGTTGACGACCCGGAAAGATTCGGCATAGTTGAATTTGATGAGGCAGGAAAGGTGCTCTCTGTTGAGGAGAAGCCTGAAAATCCGAAATCCTCCTGGGCAATAACAGGACTGTATTTTTATGATAACAGATGTGTTGAATACGCTAAAAAGCAAAAGCCCTCAGCGAGAGGAGAGCTTGAAATAACAGACCTTAACAGAGTATTTCTTGATAACTCAGAGCTTGACGTTCAGCTTTTGGGCAGAGGCTATGCCTGGCTTGATACGGGAACGATGGACAGCCTGATTGAAGCCGGCAGCTTTGTTAAAACCATTCAAAATCAGCAGGGTATAAGAATTTCTGCGCCTGAGGAAATCGCTTACCGAAAGGGTTGGATTACTCAGCAGGAGCTTTTGGCGTCCGCCGAAAAATACGGTAAATCCGCTTACGGCGAATACCTTAGAACAGTAGTTGAGGAAAAATTTATGGGAGGACTCGTTTAATGACTGTAATTGTAACAGGCGGAGCAGGCTTTATCGGCTCTAACTTCATATTTTATCAGTTAAAAAATCATCCTGAGGACAGAATTGTCTGCCTTGATAAGCTTACATACGCAGGCAATCTTGAAACCTTAAAGGATGTAATGGATAATCCGAATTTTCGCTTTGTAAAGGCAGATATAGCCGATAGGGAAGCGGTTGAAAAGCTTTTTGAAGAGGAAAAGCCGGATATAGTTGTAAATTTTGCCGCTGAATCCCATGTTGACCGTTCTATAGAGGACCCGGGAATTTTTCTTAAAACCAATATTTTAGGTACTCAGGTGCTTATGGACGCTTGCAGAAAATACGGCATTAAGCGTTATCATCAGGTTTCAACCGATGAGGTTTACGGCGATTTGCCTCTTGACAGACCCGATTTGTTCTTTACCGAGGAAACGCCTATTCATACCTCGTCACCCTATTCTTCATCAAAGGCAGGCGCTGATTTGCTCGTTTTGTCATATTACAGAACCTTTGGATTGCCCGTGTCAATAAGCAGGTGTTCAAATAATTACGGTCCATATCATTTCCCCGAAAAGCTTATTCCTCTAATAATCAGCAGAGCACTTGCCGACGAGCCTCTTCCTGTTTACGGCAAAGGTGAAAATGTCCGTGACTGGCTTTTTGTTGAGGACCACTGCGCCGCCATAGACCTTGTTATGCGAAAGGGCAGAGAGGGTGAGGTTTATAATATCGGCGGTCATAACGAACGCTCAAATCTTGACGTGGTTAAAACGATTTTAAAGCATTTGGAAAAGCCCGAGTCACTTATTACATTTGTCACCGACAGACCCGGCCACGATATGCGATATGCCATTGACCCCACGAAAATTCATAACGAGCTTGGCTGGCTGCCTCAAACCGATTTTGACACCGGTATAAAAAAGACTGTTGACTGGTATCTTAACAACCGAGAATGGTGGCAGAGCATAATCTCCGGCGACTATCAGAATTACTATAAAAAAATGTATTCAAACAGATAAAAAACAACTCCCGAGGCTTGTGCTTCGGGAGTTGATTATTTTGTTACATTTGTTTTTCAACTATTTCAAGCAGCTGCTCTCTTGTGACGTTGGCATTTCTTGCGTTGTCGTCGTTGGGTACTGCTCGCAGAACCTTGCCATTGTAGGTTGAAACAAGCACACCGCAGGGAACACCGTCAATATCAACTGTTTTTAATGTCCAGCTTTCTTTAAGCGGTACCTGCTTTTTAAGATTTGCTTTTTCCGTCAGTGCGCCTGTGGGGCAAAGCTTAACGCAAAGTCCGCAGTTGGTGCAGTTCGTTTCATTAAGCGGCAGTGAAAAAGCGGGGGATACGTCTGTTTTAAAGCCTCTGCCTAAAAGTCCGATGGCGGAAATATTAACAACCTCTTTACAGGAACGTACACACAGACCGCACAAAATACATTTTGCACTGTTGCGCTCAATAAATTCGTTTGAGTTTGCACTGTAATTTTGCGGCATTTCACCTGCAAAACGCTCGGGATGAATTTCATATCGTCTTGCTACATTCAGCAGACGGCATTTGAAATATTCTCTGCATCCGCATTCAAGACATCTTTCAGCCTCCTTCTGAGCCTGCTCCTGTGTATATCCTAAAGATACCTCGTCAAAGCTATGACGTCTTACCTCCGGGTCAAGCACGTCGGGAATAATTCTGTCAGCCTTTTGCTTTGATGCAAAATCAATTCTATCCTCATCTCTCTGTGAGATAAACGGTGATACTGTGTCAATGATTTCTCCCTTGAGATAAGCGTCAACTGCCTCAGCACATCTGCCTGCCTCGCCTATGGCTTCAATGGCAATGGAAGCGCCCTTGTTTGTGGCGTCGCCGATTGCAAATACGCCGTCAATGTTTGTAAGGAAGGTGTCCTCGTCGGCAATGATGTTACCTTGCTGATTAACCTGAAGCTCCTTAATATCCTCGGAAACTGTCTTTTGTCCGATAGCCATAATAACGCTGTCAACGTCAATTTCTTCCGTTTTGCCCTCAACGGGAACAGGTCGTCTTCTGCCCGATGCGTCAGGCTCACCAAGCTCCATAACCTGTAAGGTGATTGATTTAACTCTGCCGTTTTCGCCGTTAAAGCTGATTGGGTTTGTGAGGAATTTGTATGTTACGCCTTCTTCCTCGGCTTCCTTAATTTCAATTTCCTCCGCCGGCATTTCGTTTCTCGTTCTTCTGTAAACAACGTAAACCTCCTGGGCACCAAGACGTACAGCGGTTCTGCATGCGTCCATTGCGGTGTTACCGCCGCCGCAGACAGCAACTCTTTTGCCTATTTCAACAGGGTTGCCCTGAATAACGCTTCTGAGAAAATCAATACCGCCCCAAACGCCCTCAAGGTCCTCGCCGGGAGTACGCATAGAGCTTGATTTCCACGCACCTACGGCAACGATTACCGCATCGCTGTGGGATTTAAGACTTTCAACAGTAAAGTCAACACCGAGCTTTTTGTTGTTCACAAGCACAACGCCTGTTTTTTTGATGATTTCAATTTCCTTATCAAGAATTTCTTTAGGCAGACGGTACTGCGGAATGCCGTATCTAAGCATACCGCCCATTTTATCCATCATATCATAAATTGTTACATCGTGGCCGAGAATAGCAAGATAGTATGCGGCAGTAAGACCTGCAGGTCCTCCGCCGATTATGCTGACTTTTTTGCCTGTGGGCTGTGCCTTTTCGGGAATGTAGCTGTCAGATTTTAAATCCATATCAGCCGCAAAAGCCTTAAGCTGTGCAATATTTATAGGCTCCTCAACATTTGCCCTTCTGCAAGCCTTTTCACAG
>JBJEPO010000015.1:0-4402 GCA_051881275.1 Eubacterium sp.
ATTGAGGGAACGCCGTAGCGGTTACAGCACTTAACTGTTTCCGGGTCAAAGTATGGTGAAACGACGTACTCTGCGCCTGCAAGAATTGCAATACGTGCAGTGGCGGCATCCATAACGGTGCCTGCTCCGATGATGATTTCACCTGATGAATATTTTGCTCTCATAGCTTCAATAAGCTTGTCAGCATGAGGAACCGTAAAGGTAAGCTCAATAGCGGCAACTCCGCCGGCAATACAGGCGTCTGTGATTTTTTCAGCCTGCTCTATTGATGTGGCACGAACAACGGCAACGATGCCCACGTCCTGAATTTTTGCTAAGGTTTCAATTTTATTTGACATAATTAAATCTCCTGATAAGTATTTTTAAAGTGAGGAATGACCTCACTGTTATTTTTTATCTCTGTACTCTTGCGCCTGCGCCGTTAACCTTTGCCTCAACCTCTTTAAGAGAAGCCATTGAGGTGTCGCCGGGAGTTGTCATAGCAAGCGCACCGTGAACAACGCCGTAATTAACTGCTTTTTGAGGGTCCTGATAAGTCATAAGACCGTAGATAAGACCTGACGCAAAGGAATCGCCGCCGCCTACACGGTCAAGAATTTCAAGTCCCGGATATTCAAGAGAATTGTAAATTTTGCCGTCTGCCCAGCAAATTGCTTTCCAGTCGTTTACGGTAGCGGTTTTTACTGTGCGAAGGGTTGTGGCAATAACCTTGAAATTAGGATAAGCCTTTGTAACGGTTTCAATCATCTTGTAGTAGCCGTCCATATTCAGCTCCTTAAGGTCGGCGTCGTTGCCCTCAACCTCAAAGCCTAAGGAAGCGGTAAAGTCCTCCTCGTTGCCTATCATAACGTCAACATATTTTGCAATTTCCCTGTTAACCTCCTGCGCCTTTGCCTGACCGCCGATGTCCTTCCAAAGTGACGGACGGTAGTTAAGGTCGTAGGATACAACTGTGCCGTACTGCTTTGCCTTTTTAACAGCCTCAATTACTGTTTCGGCGGCAGTTTCGCTTAAAGCGGCATAAATTCCGCCGGTGTGGAGCCAGCGAACACCGAGAGTACCGAAAATATAATCCCAGTCAATGTCGCCGGGTTTGATTTGTGATGCGGCAGTATTACCTCTGTCGGAGGCGCCTACCGCACCTCTGATGCCGAAGCCTCTTTCGGTAAAGTTAATACCGTTTCTTACAGTTCTGCCTATTCCGTCGTAGGGAACCCATTTAATGAGAGAGGTGTCAACTCCGCCCTGAAGAATAAGGTCCTCCATAAGATAGCCGATTTCATTTTCCGCAAAGGCGGTAACAACTGAGGTTTTAAGTCCGAAGCAGCGGCGCAGACCTCTTGCTACATTGTATTCTCCGCCGCCCTCCCAGGCACGGAATGAACGGGCTGTTTTTATTCTGCCCTCACCCGGGTCAAGACGAAGCATAATTTCGCCCAGGGAAATTTCGTCAAATGTACATTCCTCTTTAGGTCTTAATTTTAAATCCATTTTTATTCCTCCTGCGTTTTGACGGGTTCGGATTATTACCGTTACCCTTGCCTAACAGAATTCGAACATAATGAGGTTTATATTAACAAATTTCCGATAATACTGCGTTAATTTTTAATTGAATACGCAAGTATGCAATTAAAAATATGCCTTGTCTAATCAAAAATTTGTATAATATAAACTGCTTCGCACCTAAAGTAAGTTAGTTTGAGTAGCTGTAGTCATTTCTTTGACGAAGTTATACTGTCGTATATCAAGGCAAAAAATGGCGACAGATGCCAAAATAGCTTACTTTAGGCTATTAGGTTCGGATACTGTTAGGCTAAAATCCAAAATAATTTATTGCGTTATTATAGCATATCCCGCTTACGATTTCTTTAACCAAATCTTCATCATAAGCGTACCAGCCGTCCTCAATCCATCTGCCCAGCAGACGGCACATAATGCGCCTGAAATACTCGTGTCTGCCGTAGGAGGTGAATGAGCGGGAGTCGGTTTCCATACCGATAAATTTACCTAAAACGCCCAGGTTGCCGAGAGATTTCATTTGGTTTGTCATACCGTCCATAGTGTCAAGGAACCACCAGGCAGGACCGAACTGAATTTTTGACTGTGTTTCGGTGCCCTGGAAATTGCCCAGCATTGTGGCAAGAACCGTATTATCCTTGTCATTAAGATTGAACAGGACGGTTTTGGGAAGCTTATCCTCAACGCAAAGTGCGTCAAGAAAACGGGAGAGGGGTTTTGCAACTTCGCCGTCGTCAACAGAGTCAAAGCCTGTGTCGGCACCGATTTGATTGAACATTTTTGTGTTGTTGTTACGCATTGCACCGATATGAATTTCCATAGCCCAGCCAAGCTGATGATATTTTCTGCCTAAAGCAAGCATAACGGCGGTTTTGTAAGCGTCGCTTTCGTGCTGAGTGATTTTTTCGCCCTGCATTGCTTTTTTGAAGACGTTGTCAATTTCGTCATCGTCGGCAACGGCGTAAGGGGGACAGTCAAAGGCGTGGTCGGATACCTTACAGCCTGCCTCGTTGAAATAATCCGAACGTTTCTCCAAGGCGGTGATAACGTCCTTGTATGATTTTATATCAACATTTGCACAGTCGCCGAGAGCTTTAATATATTCTGCAAAGCCGTCGGCAGTAATGTTCAGTGCCTTGTCGGGACGAAATCCCGGAAGCACCTTGCAGTCAAAATCCTTTTCCTGTGCTAAAAGCTTATGATATTTTAAATCATCGGCAGGGTCGTCTGTGGTGCATACAACCTTGACATTGGATTTTGTAATAAGGCTTTGGGGACGAAAATCACCGTCGGCAATTACTTTATTTGCCTTTTCGTAAATTTTGTCTGCCGTTTTTGCGTTAAGAGGTGTATCAATACCGAAATAACGCTGAAGCTCAATATGCGCCCAGTGGTAAAGAGGATTGCCTATGCAGTATTGCAGTGCGTAAGCGAATTTCTCAAATTTTTCCTTAGGTGAAGCGTCGCCGGTGCAGTATTTTTCGTCAACACCGCAGGATCGCATTGCTCTCCATTTATAGTGGTCGCCGCTGAGCCATAGCTGAGAAATATCCGAGGGCTGTTGGTTCTCGTAAATCTCTTTGGGACTCAGGTGGCAGTGATAGTCGCAAATGGGCATATTTTCGGCGAAATTGTGAAAAAGCTTTTTCGCCGCAGGGGTATCAAGAAGAAAATCCCTGTCCATAAAATTGTTCATAACCGACCTCCCTAATTATAATCGGCTTTATTATATACCTTATTTATTTGCATTTCAATATAAAAAATATTATCTTATAATAAATTAAATATATTTTTTAACTTTTTCTTTGATTTATATTAACATTTAGCGTATTGACAATGTAAAGATTAAATTGTAAAATTACATTATAAATTACATTATAAAAATATTTTTGACGGAAAGGGAGTAAATATTATGATTTGTCCGAATTGCGGAAGAGAATTGGCAGAGGGCGAGGTTTGCGTATGCCAGCAGGGCAATGCCCAGGGTGCGTCTTACGAACAGCCTGCCAATAATTTTAACCCATACACAGGTGAGCCTGTAAATAACCAGGGTAATTTTGACCCATATACAGGAGCTCCAATAAACAATCAGCCACAGGGCGGCTATGACCCCAACACAGGTGCACCGATGGGAGGCGGCTACTATCCCGGCAATCCTCCTCAGCAGCCGGTTTATCCTACCGAGGTTCCTGCGAGAACCGATTATCCCGAGGGATACAAGGTAAAGAAAAAGTATGTTGCAGTTCTTCTTGCGTTTTTCCTTGGAGTACTCGGTATTAACAATTTTTATCTGGGCGACAGCACAAAGGGTATTGTAAAAATTCTTCTTACAACAGTAGGTGCTGTTATTGTAGGTCTTGGTCCTCTCGCAAGTGCAATTTGGACTGTTGTTGAAGTTGTACAGCTTCTTACAGAAAAAATTGACCGTGACTCAGAGGGATATAAAATTCAGACATACGAAGATGTGCTTGAAAAATACTGCTCTAACAAAGATTAACAGAAAGATACCGGTGCAGATTAATTCTGCACCGGTTTTGTTATGTAATAGTATTGCAAAAACTTATAGGATAAGAATATGTAAATATTGTTTGACATACTGTGTGATGCAACATATAATTATTATTGGACAAGGAGATTTGTCACGAAAAACGGTAGGCGATTAGTCCCCTCTTAAATAGGGGGTTATGCCCCCTGATTTGTTTTGTTAGGGGGTGATGCTATGGAATATCTTACGTTCATTGTAGTTGTTCTTATTGCAGCCACAGGCTACATAATCAGCATAAAAAAATAATCGCCCATCTGCTCGCTAAAACATTGGACGATTATTTTGGTTCTATAATAAATGTTGGGGTAGGAATACCACAACATTTATTTTTTTGATAAA
>JBJEPO010000016.1:0-4331 GCA_051881275.1 Eubacterium sp.
ATTAGTACCGCTTGACGCCAGTACGACACCATCAATGGTTTCTACGTTTTTACTGAATATAAGATTTTCAAATTCGTTGGTACACCATTCACGTGTAACGGTGCCATCCTCCGCTGTAATTTCGTTAAACGCAGGAAGTCTTTGCTTATCATCACCGTCAAAGGTTACAATATTTACGCCGTCAATATAAAGGGTATTTGTTTCGGCGGTATAGGTCCAGGAGCAAATATCATTTTCACCGCTTGCGTCCTGAGTGATAACGCCGTCCTTGGCATAAGCGCTGAAAGGAACTGCGCTCAATATCATTAAAGCACTGAGAAACAATGATATTATTTTATTGGTCTTTTTCATTAGAGCTCTCCCCTTTCTAATCGTCCTCGCCCTGAATATGCTCAATCCTGTCATTATCCGGATTGTCGTCTTCAAGGGGATGTTTATATTCTTCTTTAATTATTTCATAGGCAATGTTATTTTTCTCGGCATATTCCATAGGAATTGTGCCGTTATAAACATAGAAAGTAACACGTTTTCCCGGGTAAAATGCGTTATTGCTGATTGAACTTATAAGCTTTCCTGCAAAATGCACGTCACGCAGAGTAACCGAATACAGAGCGTAGGTATCAATTTTTTCAAGAGATACAGGCAGATTAATCTGCTTTGGCATTGTGCTCATAAAGGCATAGCCCTTAATCTCCTCAACACCCTCGCTCAAGGTGATTTCGGTGGCTCCCGTTGCTCTGAAGCATCCGTAAGGAATTACCGTAATACCGTTTTGTATTGTAATTGATGTAAGCTTTGAACAGTAAGCAAAGGACATATCGCCGATTTCTTTAATTGTATCGGGCAATGTACCGATATTAAGATTACGGCAGAAATTAAAGGCATTTTCGCCTACGCTTTCAAGCTTTCTCGGGAAGCTGTCAAAATCAACCGATTCATCATTATCAAAAGCAAATGCACCGATCTTCACAAGATTTTTGGTGCCTGTAACCAATTCAAGCGCAGTACAGTCGCTGAATGCGTCTGCGCCTATTTCAGTCACCTCACCCAAAAGTTCAACCTTTTTAAGATTAGGACATTCCTTGCACAGCTCGTCGGGGATTTCTCTTACAAACTGACCGATAACAAGCTGTTCAACTGCGGTGTTTTTATATGCGCCCTTGCCGAGCTTATAAAGACCTTCGCCGAAAACTGCCTCGTCAAGCTTTGCACATCCTGCAAAAGCATAGTCGCCGACATACTCAGCAAGAGGTGTGTAGCATTCCGTCAAATCGGCAGAATTTTCAAAAGCCGAGGGGAATATTTTACGAACATTCTGGGCGGTAATTCTTGTTACATCACTGTTTTTGAACACACCCTCACCGATTGCAAATACAGGATTACCATCCACCTCATCAAGATTAATTTCGGTATCGTTGCCTCTGTATTTTGTAATATATGCGCCGTTATCCGTAAGCAGATAATCGTATATACCGGTTTTGCAGATTTCGGAGCCTCGTGTATCCTCATCGGGACGAACGGTAATATCAACCGTAACCACGCAGGTTTCATAAATTATTCTAAGCGTATAATTTGCCGTGGTATTCATATTAACCGACTGTGTATAATCACATTCGGAAAGCGAAAGCGGTTTTCTTGCACCGTCGGAATACACACGTGTAAGAGTAAGTCCGGAATAATCAAGCTCCTCGCCGTAAATATAGTCAACCTTGAAATTGTCAAATTCAGCCTCATGTGCTGTAAGATAGGGTTTATCCGGCTCCTGCGGTTTGTCCGGCTCGGTTATTGGCTTAACTGTTGTATTGGGAGCTGAGCGTTTTGTAGTAGTGGGTTTAGTTGCGGTGGTTGTATCATCATCGTCCTCACCCTCAATTTGCTCTATGCCCTGCTTTGTAGTTTGATTAGTTGTGGACTGAGCGGCGGTAGTTGTATGCTTTGAAGTTGGTTTGGAAGGCTTAGTAGGCTCACTTGGCTTGGTGGGCTTAGTGGGCTTGGTTGGTTTGGCAGTAGTTGTAACGATTTCGTCATCATCGTCCTCGCCCTCTATCTGCTCTATTCCGCCTTTGATAAGACCCCAGTCTTCAAATTTTTCCTGTATTGCGTCGCCCACATTACCGAGAATATCAACTCCCGTAACCGCTGCAACGGCGGCGTTTGCCGTATAAGTTGAACCTGCAATAACTGCCGCAATAACAGCAGTTTTTGCAAAGGTATTAAGTCTTTTAAAGGAAAATCCTGTTGATGAGATTTTCTTGAGGAATTTTTCACTGCTCATTAAGGGAACAAGCACACGGAATTTGTCATCCTCCTGCTGTTCAATTTCAAGCAATGCATTTACGCACTCATCAACAAAATCTGTATCAATTTTATCAACATCCTTAGCCAGCTCATCGTCAATTAACTGATTAAGAACGGCGGCAATATCGTCTTGCTTTACATTATCAAGAATCCGCTTGTCAATATTGATGCGTGCCATAAAATCTCTCCTTTCTTGATTATTTAATATAATCTGAAATCATTTTCATTAATTTGCTCCGCAGACGGAACAGCTTTGAGGTTGTTGCCGAAACCGACAAATTCATTCTCCTTGCAACCTCTTCAATTTTTAATTCCTCTATGTATCTAAGTGAAAACAGCTTTGCGTCGCTGTCCGAAAGTGCTTCACTGATTTGCCTTGAATATTCCTCAAATGTCAGTCTGTCGTCAATATCCTCATCCTGTGAGGGAATTTCAACTACTTCATCAATGCTGACGGTTTTATTTTTCTTTTCAATTTCCGTATATTTCTTTTTAACAAAATTATCGGCGGTTTTGAAAAGAAAAGCCTTTATATACGCAACATCCTCGCCTGAGAGGAATTTTTTATAAAGAACAATAAATGCTTCCTGAACCACATCGTCAACGCTGTTCCTGTCATTTTTCAGCTTTGACAGAGCGTAGCGGTAAACGCTTGTATAATTTTCCTCGTACGCCTTTTGCAAAAGTGCGTCCGCATTCTTTTTATTATCCGGCAAATCAAACACCTCCCTTCATCACTTTTCGGCTTTTTTCATACCTTTCTGTATGATAGTACCGATAAGGAGCAAAAACCTTTCGCTTTTTTGCAAACTTTTTAAAAAATTTTTTGAATAAAAAATACTTCCCGAAAAACAAGGAAGTATTATTTTTATGCCTTATCAAATTTTGATTTAATAAAAACAAGATTATATCTGCCGTTGCTGACGTCGGTAATTTTTTCCTGCAAAAGAGAAACGCAGTTCTCTTTAACGGAAAATGTTATGGTAATCCTGTCTGTAAACTGTGTATCTATTATATTTGCGCCGAAATCGGAAAGCAAAATATTTGCCCGCTCATAGAAATTATAATCAACGGAAAGCTCCATTACACTGCATTGTGCCATTGTTATGATATTTCCGGCTTCTACGGCAATTTTTGAGGTGTGGGAATATGCTCTCACCAAGCCTCCTGCGCCTAAAAGAGTTCCCCCGAAATAACGGGTGGCAACAACGCACACGTCTACAAGCTCTTCCTTCAGCATAACATCAAGCACAGGCACGCCTGCGGTGCCGGAGGGCTCTCCGTCGTCGCTGTAACGCTGAATATTATTTTCTCTTAGGACATAGGCATAAACATTATGCGTGGCGTCCCAATGGCGTGATTTTATACTATTGATAAAATCCACAGCCTCCTGCTGAGTAACAACAGGCTTTACATATCCTATAAACCTTGACTTTTTTTCAATGAAGCTATCGCAAGCCTCATTTTCAACGGTTTTATATTCCTGCATACTCTTCTCCGAAAACATTATATAAAAGAACAAGCAGCAGAAATTAATCCGCTGCCTGCCTTTTTCATAGCAACCATGTTGCTGTGCTCCCAAATTAATACGTTTTGATTATGCTTTTTTAGCAAATCTCTTATTGAATCTGTCAACACGTCCGCCTGTATCAACAAGCTTCTGCTTGCCGGTAAAGAAAGGATGGCACTTTGAACAGATATCAACCTTCATATCGCCTTTTGTGCTTTTTGTTTCGTATGTTGCGCCGCAAGCACATCTTACTGTGCATGTATCATAGTTAGGATGAATTCCGTCTTTCATTTCTTTCACCTCACTGGTTCTAACTCAATTGCTAAGCCATTATAACAGAAGCATATCAAAAATGCAAGTGTTTTTTATAAAAAATTGTAAAAACATACTTTTTGAAGATGAAAGGAGTACAAAACCGCCTCTTTAACAGGTTTATCAAGAGCTTTTGACACTGCCGAGCGGTAAAAAGCCACCTGATTTTTATATCTGTCAAGCAATTCCTGCTGATTTGATACCCTGTCGG
>JBJEPO010000017.1:0-4319 GCA_051881275.1 Eubacterium sp.
ATGAAGCGGTGGAAAATTTAAAGCGTGAAACACGGCGATACGCTAAAAGGCAGATTACCTGGTTTCGCCGAAATGAAAATATAAACTGGCTTTATGCCGACAGTATGAATAAAGATGAGTTGTATGCAGAGGCGTTAAGTCTTGCAAAAGATTTTTTAAGTCAGTAAATTCAGAAAGGAGAATGTACTGTGAAAAAATACAAAAAAGACAGTATCGCAATATTAATTGCCGTGGCACTTGTGTTTGTATATATTTTTTATCAGTGCTACTCCGTTACTCATATAGACCTTGAGACACAGACGGCGCTGACATCAACTGTTTATGAAAAAATTGATGCTGACGCATTGATAATCCGTCAGGAGCAGTTGGTGGATAATCCGTCAACAGGTGTAACCCTGCCCTGCGCCGATGACGGCGACAAAATCAATAACGGCGGAAATGTGGCAATGGTATTCTCATCAAACGAGTCCGCCGAAAATTATTCCCGTTACAGTGAAATCAGCCGTCAGTTAGAATATTATGAGGATTTGGAATCTCAGTCAATGGGACAGGCGGCAAATGTTGAGTCAATAGATAATGAAATCGGCGAGGATATTAACGAATATATCCGTGCCGTATCAAGCAAATCTCCCACAGATGTCAGCGAAAAGGGTGAGGCGGTAAACGATTCTCTTATCCGCCGTCAGCTGATTATCGGCAAAAGTATTGATTTTGCCTCTGTTACAAAGGAGTTGAGAAGTGAACAGCAAGCTCTCGCAGAATCCGCTTCAAAGCCCGAAAGATATATTACCACCGATGCTTCCGGCGTGTTTACAAGCTATACCGACGGATATGAAAATCTTGTGGATTATGATAAGGTGCAGGAACTTACCGTAAAACAGTTGAACGAATATCTTAAACAGGTTAATGACGAGCCACAGAAAAAAACCGGTGCTCTGGGAAAGCTTGTTACAGGCTATAACTGGTATTTTGCAGTTGTTATCAGTGCCGATGAGGCAGAGAAAATATCCGACGGCGACAGGGTGGAGATTGCTCTTAAAGATAATAACGATACCGTAATAAATGCGGTGATTGTCAGCGGAGCCGACCCGGACGCAGGTGTAAAGCAGTCGGTGCTTTTGCTTAAATGCAACAATATGGACACTCAAATTGCCGCAAGACGAAGCGAAAATATTGAGATAAGATACGGCAGCTATACAGGTGTTAAGGTGCCTGTTGACGCCGTTCACGTTGTTGACGGGAAGAAAGGTGTGTATGCCCTTATTTCAAGCCAGGTTAAGTTCAGAGAGGCGGAAATACTCTATACAGGTGACGACTATGTTTTACTCTCCTACGACCCTGACAGCGATAAAGGTATTCGTCTTTATGATAAAATAATCACTCAGGGAAAGGATCTTGAAGATGGAAAAGTTTATACCTGATGAAAACAGAATAAAATCCACCTTGGATAATTACAGGCGCATTAAAGCCGATGTGGAGGAAACGGCCGTTAAAGCAGGCAGGGACCCAAAGGATGTAAGGCTGATGTGCGTTACAAAAACAGTTGAGGCGCAGTATATAAACCCTGTTCTTGATGACGGAGCAAATCTTATAGGCGAAAACAGAGTGCAGGAGTTTTTAGGCAAAAAGGACGACCTTCACCTTGATAATGTTGAAAAGCATCTTATCGGTCATCTGCAAACCAATAAGGTAAAGCAGATTGTGGGGGAGGTTGATATGATAGAATCCGTTGATTCGATCAAGCTTGCAAAGGAAATCAGCAGGGAATCAGTCAAAAAGGGCGTTTGCACCAATGTTCTTGTGGAGGTTAACGTAGGAAAAGAGGAGTCAAAAAGCGGAATTTATATTGAACAGCTTGAGGATTTGCTCTTTCAAATATCCGAGCTTCCTTCAATTTGTGTAAAAGGACTGATGACAATACCGCCGATTTGCGATAATGACGCCCAAGTACGCAAATTTTTTGAAATAATACACCAATCCTTTATTGACATAAAAGCCAAAACAATAGATAATGTAAGTATGGACATTCTCTCTATGGGTATGAGTGCCGATTACGAGCAGGCGATTATGGAGGGTTCAAATATTGTAAGAGTAGGCTCCGCTATTTTCGGAGCGAGAAAATATTTTTAAGCGAGGTATGAAAAGATGGGATTTTTTGACAAGGTAAAAGAAATTATCAGCGAAAATGACGACGATGATTTTGATGAATACTATGACGATGCCGAAACTTCATTTGAAAAATCGTCAAAAAGCGAGCGTTCCAGAGAAAGAGAAGAAAAGGCTGAACGTCCCCGCCGTCCGCGCAGCAGTGACAAGGTGGTAAATATACATACCACCGCACAGCTTCAGGTTGTGCTTGTAAAACCCGAAAGATATGAGGAGGCGGCTTCCATAGCCGATAACCTTTGTGAAAAACGAACCGTAGTTCTTAATCTTGAAAGCACAAACCGTGATATAGCACGTCGTTTGCTTGATTTTCTGTCAGGCGTTGCCTATGCAAATAACGGACAGATTAAGCGTGTGGCAAACAGTACCTATATCATAACGCCGTACAATGTTGACGTTATGGGCGATTTGATTGATGAACTTGAAAATAACGGAATGTTTATGTAATCGGGAGGATATATAATAATGATAAGTGCTAATGAATTGAGGAAAGTACAGCTGTCAAGCAGTGAAAACGGCTATGATACTCAGCAGGTTAATGCTGTTATTGAAGAAGCCGCCAAGACTATTGACGCTTATGTAAATGAAAATAAGGAGCTTTACCGCAAGATGGAAATTCTTGCAAAAAAGATTGAGGAATACCGAGAGGAAGAGGACTCAATCAAAGCGGCGCTGATTACCGCCGAAAAAATGGCAGAGCAAATCAGACGTGAGTCTAACGAAAAAGCCAGTGCGCTGATTTTAGAAAGCGAAAAAACTGCCAAGAATAATATTACCGAAGCTCAGGAAAAGGCGGATAAGGTAATTTCCGAGGCGAGAGAATACGCCTCCTCAGTCATTAAGGAGAAAAACGAGCAGGCGTCCGAAATAATGGCAAATGCCGAAAAGAAAGCAAATGACGCCATTAACAGTTCAAAAATTGTGGCACAGAATATTCTTGATCAGGCTAAGGAAATTTCCGACGACCTTGTTTCAAAATCAAAGGACGAAAAAGAGGCGTACGAGCATCTTGTAACCGCTCTTAAAAGCGACGCTGAAGCCTTTATTTCAAATCTTAAAGCACTTTATTCAAATCAGCTTTCAGTGCTTGAGCAGGCAAAGCTTGAAAGTGATTCTCCCGAAGCAGAGGAGAAAAAAGAAAATATCAATTCCCTGCAAAATGAGGTTGACAGCCTTATCGGCGAAATGAAGGAAATGGAAAATGCAATTCCCGATAACATTTCCTTTGACGAGCCGGAATATTCTGAGGTAAAGGCTCCCGAGCTTGAAGATATTGCAAAGCAGGAGGAACCTGCCGAGGAAATTCAGAAGACGGAAAATGATATTGTTCCCGAGGACGTTGACTTTGAAGATATAGAAGATATAGAGGAAGACGAAGCAGCCGAGGATACAGAGGATACTGTTACTGAGGATACTCAGACAGAGGAAATCGCAGACGCTCCGGCTGAAGAAATTATTATTGATAATAAAAATGATGACGCAGACGATTGGTATGAATTTCGTCAGTCAATGAAGAATAACGATATTATCTCTAACAACAGGGAAGAAAAAGAAGACGACCCGATGGTTGCCATTGACGATATAATCGGCAATATTCAGGACAGTGAAGAAGATACAGGCACACAGGATAAAGCCGACCCGATGGAGGCGGTGAAGGCGTTTTCAACCGATGAGATTACGCCTATTGACAAATCCTTTACGGCAGTTAATGAAATTAGCGACGACGCAGAGCTTGAAAAGGTTGACAGCGATGAGAAATCATTGTTTGACAGTCAAAATCAGCTTCCCTTTGAGTCTTATTTCAATATAAAGCGTGAGGATTCGCACACCGACAGAACACAGACTATTTCCCTTGTACCTCCCGATGAGGAAGAAGAGGATGAAGACGACCAGCCGAAATTCAGAGGCTTTTTCAAAAAGAAAAAATAATTAATGATAAATAATAAACTAAGGAGCACAGATTAATGGACTATAATCAAACATTAAATTTACCTAAAACCGATTTTCCCATGAGGGCGTCACTTCCTCAAAGGGAGCCGGAATTTCTTGAACGCTGGGAGAAAAACGACCAGTACAAACAGCTTATGAAGCACAACGAGGGCAAGCCGTTGTTCGTTCTTCACGACGGACCTCCTTATGCCAACGGCGATGCC
>JBJEPO010000018.1:0-24985 GCA_051881275.1 Eubacterium sp.
TATGATGAAAAGCTTTGACAGACCTGAAATATGGACTGTTCTTCATTTTGCTGGTCGCACATTCCGTTCTCCCCTACGGAAAAATTATACGTTTGATAATCTGTATCAACCGTCAGCGAAATTTTAACATCCTGATAGTCCTTCAGTGTGTTTTCTTCAACGAAAAAGTAAAGGTAGAGGCAATTATTTTCACAATCCCTGTAAAATTTAAAAACTCCGTCAAGCTTGTTGCCGGCGGAGCTTTTGTTTATATTTACACTTTTTACATTTTGCGAATTATCCCATTTTTCAGCGTTCAAATAGTCATAATCAAGTGCGTAAGAGGTGGTCGTGCATCCAAGGAAAAACAGGCAAAAAAATAAAGCTGTAACAGCCGATTTAACCCGATTATTCGCATGTTCTCTTCCTCTTTTCATAATAACCCCTGCTTTCGTTTTTAAATCAACAAAAACCCAAATATTTATTAAGTTTTCACGTAAATACTCACCGCAATTTGCAGATTTATTATAACAGACAGAACCAAATAATACAATACTTTTCCTGCAAAGAAATTAATTTTTTTGAAAAAACATACTATTTATGAATTTTTGTTGTATTTTACACAGATTTGTATGCCATATAAAATCCGTATAATACAATTGCATACTAACAATTCAATTCCCTGTATCATAAAAGGCGGCAGATTGCTCCACCGCCTCTTGATACTTTTTAGCTCCTGCAAACCACTTGATACTATTCCCACTCCACGGTGCCGGGGGGTTTGGAGGTGATGTCATAGACTACTCTATTGACGTGGTCAACCTCATTGGTAATGCGGTTGGACACCTTTGCCAGAATATCGTATGGGATTTTTGCCCAATCGGCAGTCATAAAATCGTCGGTGGTGACGGCTCTGATAGCCACAAGATTATCGTACGTTCTGTGGTCGCCCATAACTCCCACGGTATTTACGCCCGGCAGGACGCAGAAGAACTGAGCCAAATTTTTCTCGTATCCGTTCTTCGCCATTTCGTCACGAAGAACCCAATCCGCCTCCTGCAAAACCTTAACCTTCTCGGCGGTTACTTCGCCGATAATTCTAACGCCGAGACCGGGTCCGGGGAACGGCTGACGCCATACCAATTCCTTTGGAATACCCAATTTTTCGCCTACCTTGCGGACCTCGTCCTTGAACAAGTCGCACAGAGGCTCAATAACTCCCAAAAATTCCACATCATCGGGAACCTTAACTCTGTTATGATGGGTTTTAATTACATCGGCGTCGCCCTTGCCCGATTCAATACAGTCGGGATAAATCGTACCCTGAGCGAAATAACCCAGCTCGCCCTGTTTCCTAATCTCGTTCCAGAAAACATTGAAAAACTCGGTGCCGATAATCTTTCGCTTTTTCTCCGGGTCGGTTACGCCTTTAAGCGCCGCCATAAAATGGTCGCCGCAGTTTACGCGTACAAAATTCATATCAAACAATGATGTAAACGTATTTTCTACGAAGTCGCCCTCGTCCTTCCTCATAAGTCCCTGGTCAACGAAAACGCAGGTAAGCTGTTTGCCTACTGCTCTTGAAAGCAGACCTGCCGCAACAGATGAATCCACGCCGCCGGAAAGTCCGAGGATAACCTTTTTGTCACCGATTTTCTCACGCAGGGCGGCAACGGTGTTATCAATGAAATTATCCATAACCCAATCGCCCTTGCACTCACAGATTTCGTACAGGAAATTATAAAGCATCTGTGAGCCGAAAACGGAATGAGTTACCTCGGGATGAAACTGCACTGCATAGATTTTTTTATCCTTGTTTTCCATAGCGGCACAGGGGCAGTCGGCAGTGGTGCCGATAATTTCAAAGCCCTTAGGCGGTGCAAAAATATAGTCTGTATGGCTCATCCAAACCGTTGATTTTTCGTCAACATCTTTGAAAAGCAGTGAATTTTTCGCCGTAAATTCAATCTTTCCGTACTCGCTGACAGGGGCAGTTTTAACCTCGCCGTCACCCATCCACGCAATAAGCTGACAGCCGTAGCAAATACCGAGAACAGGCACGCCCAAATCAAGAATATCCTTTGTATAATGGGGTGATGCCATATCATAAACGGAATTCGGTCCGCCGGTAAATATAATTCCCTTATAATTTTTTGCTTTTATCTCTTCAAGAGGCACAGTATAAGGCAAAATCTCGGCATAAACGTGATGGTCGCGGACACGTCTTGCAATAAGCTGGTTATACTGACCGCCGAAGTCAAGAACAAGAATTTTTTCCATAAAACATCCTCCAGACAATACTTTAAAATATTATATATTATCAACAATCTAATTTCAAGTATGATAATACGTTATCTGAATATTTTCTGTTTTAAATCTGTGTGTTGATATATGCACACCGGCACATCTGCCGTCGTTATTTGTTGCTAAAATATAAACAATATGGTATTATAAATCCACAGGATATGAAGTAACATAGGGTAACAGTAATTTTTTGATATTATCAAATACACACGGATAGTAAGTTAATTACACTTTTATGAGGTCATCATTATGGATAGTTTAACTCATTGCGGGACTGTTGAAATTACCACAGAAAGATTGTATTTAAAGAAAATTGAAAAGTGTGATGCTTTACAAATGTTCACAAATTTTGCAAGTAATGATAAAGTGTCACAATATATGTCTTGGGAAAGCTTTAAAACAAAAGAAGATGTTGAAAATTGGATTGACGAATGGCAGGAGGAATATAAAAAAGACGACACTTATTATTGGGGTATATTCCTAAAAGCGTCAAACGAGCTTATTGGTACAGTATATCTTTTAACGGAAGGCAGTATAGCAAGGGTTGGCAGTCTTTCATATTGCCTTGGCTATAATTATTGGGGTAATGGTTATGCTTGCGAAGCGGTAAAAGCTATAATTGATTTTGCCTTTAACAAAGTTGGCTATAACCGTATTGAAGCCTATCATGCTAAAAGCAATACTCAATCTGCAAGGGTTATGCAAAAAGCAGGAATGCAATTAGACGGAACCTTGAGACAAAGGTGTAAGACCTTTAACGGATTTGAAGATTGTATTTACTATTCAATTTTAAGTGAAGAATACAATAAATTGTAAGTTGCAGGAAGTTTACGAGGTAACATAATGAAAATTGCAAATGGAATGGAATTTGTAAATGATGAAAATGTTATTGGTAAGTGGGAAATGGTAGGATGGATTGACAATCCTAATTATCATTCATTAGACAATCTTATTAAAGATAGTAACGGATATAATGAAATATACTTTTTACCGGAAGGAGAACCATATTGGATATTTGAAGGCTGGACAAAGGGATATTTACTAATTCATTATGGCGGAGATGAACCAATTAATACATATAAATATGAAATATCGGTTATTGACGGCAAGAAATATTTGTTCTTTCATATTGAAGATAGGACAGAGGTCTTCATAAAAAAAGACAATAAAATTTATGATAAAGCAACGCTTGGCAGACATGACAATATTGATTATCCGTTTGTAGATGATAAAAAAGTAAGAGGTAAATGGAACTCGGTTGGTTATGTGGAAAATGCAGAAGATTTTGTTCCAAATAGTGATGAAGCTGAATACTATTTGAAATCTATGGAGTTCAATAACGATGGCATACTTATTCAGGAATATATGGATGAAATCTGGAAAGAAAAATGGACAAAAGGACTGGTCATTTGTTTACACAGAACAACAGCCTCCCCATACTTTATACAAAAAATTGATGATATAGAATATCTTTTTATGGAATGGAGAATGGGTAACTATATCTATGGTGGATGTGAACCAACCTACTATGTATTTAGGAGATACGATGAATAACAAGCAAGGATATAAAATTTTGTTGCCGATATGTTGGTTAATTTGCTTTAGTGTGTTAGCTTATAATGTATTTTATAATGCATTTAGCGACTACTATTGGCATTATTACAATAACTATCTTGAAAACGATAATGAAACCTTGTGGCAACACGCTTTTAACAGCCTGAAAAATTATGAGGGACTTATATTTTTGATTATAGTTTTTGCCCTTTCAACATTTTTTATTTTTGTGCCTAATAAGAGAAGGCTGTCTATTATTGCCGGTTCAATATCATCGGGAATTATTAATGCGGGGATAATATATTATTTTTTCATTAATAATGATAGTTTTATTAGCACAGTATTTTTAGGCGCTGCCGGTTATGTGTTGTTTGTACCGTTTGCGGCGGCTGTTGTTCTTTCCTGTCTAACCTTCAAAAATCGGAAAACTTCAACAATTATACTTGGAGCAACTGATTTAGTCGGTGCTTTACTGATATATTGGTCTTGCGTTATTCTGCAAGATGACAAAATTAATTTATCGCTGCTGGTTTGCAGCCAATTATTATTAATGCTCGCCTTATTTAATCATGCATTACTTAATTATGAGCAACATAAGGGAGTGCCGGAAAGCAACAATCCTAAACCCTTTTTAAAATTCATAGCACTTTTGTTAATGATTGTTATATCTTTCAGCGGTACAATGCTTTTGGCAATTAAAAACTCAGATTACAACGAGCACACACAAGCAATACAATTAGAAGAACAAAATACAATTCGCGAAAAAACAGAGGAGCCGATTAACTATAATGGCTATATCGGACATTATGAGCAGTCTAAAGCAATAAAGGACAGTATTGACGATTATACAATTATTATTGACAGCTTTGACTACTCAACTAAAGATATTATTTTATATGGTAATATTGGTAATAATGATGTTGTTTACAGCGATGAAATACTTCAGGATTTTGCAAAAAACAAGAATAAAATTAATTCAGTTACAAATGAAAACAATCATTTACTATATGAAAACGATACTCTTTACAGTGACGACAAAAGCAAGATTTATTTTTACATTGGAAAAGGCGAAAGCTTTATCATCGGTAATGAAAATATTTATTTAATGCCGTACGCTCTGTCAGGCACTAATGTAAGAGATGTGCAAATTGACCCAACAACCGAGCATACACTGTATGAATATTCACTTGATTGTCCCATTACCTCTTTAACCATTCCCGACAATACAACATTTGTTAACGAATGTACTCTCGGAAAAGCTGAAAGTCTTAGAGAAATTAATCTCGGTAACGGCGAAGATTTTAACGGCGGAGCATTAATTGAGCTTAATGAGGAATGCTTTAAACACAACAAAGAAAACAATGTTGCTTTAACCGTAAATGCTCAGCAAATCAATCAACGCATCTCATTGCCGGGTAATTATAATAAATACATATTAAATCTTTCTTGTAGCAGGGAAGAGTTTGTTGACAAGTGCAGTGATATGCTGGATTTTTTGGAGATTGAAATTGACAATGATACAAACAATGTTGTCACCCTGCAAAACGGAGACGGAGAAAATATAACTGTAATATTCAACTTTGAAGTGGAACGCAAATAACACATATAAAGCTAACAGCATACTCTTTATAATTTGCAGGCTGAGCCTTCACATACACGAGAAGATAGGGATAATATAATTAACATTCTTACCCGACAATGAATTTATAGAAATTTGATTCAATTTATTTGCCTTATGGTATTCGTGGGGACAGGGCTTTCACTGTCCGCATTTCAAATTAAATTCGGGACGGGCGTCCCCTCCTACAAAATATAAACAACATTTTTCGTACGATATACCCACAAAAAAATACCCTCGGTGGATAACCGAGGGTAGCTTTTTTATTATTGAATTTTACGGTTATTTTGACTTTCTCTTTTTATCGGCGGCTATGGCAAGCACACCGCCGCCCAATAGTGCAATGGAAAATCCAAATGTCGCCGCACCTGTTTTAGGGCTTGTCTTTGATTTGTTTGCATTTGTATTTTTCGTGGTTTTTACTGCATCCTTAACAGTAAAATCCGTTTCGGCACTGCCGTTAAGATATTCAGCGGTAATTGTATGAGCCTTTGACTCAAGCTTATCGAGATACTTACTGCTTAATGTTATAACGGTACTGTCGCTGCCGCTGATTATATAGTAATCATCGCTGACCTTTGCGCCGTCAATAATTATACCGGAAAAATCATCGGGACTGCCGTTAACGGTAAAGGTAAGTCCGTCCTCAGTGCCCTTTGTATAAACCGAGTTTGCTCCGCCTGTGAATTTGTAATCCGTCTGTCCGCAGAGAACGCATACACCGTTTACAAAATCGTGACCCTGGGGCTCAACTGCTCTGTAATAAGGGAAAAAGCAATCCGTACAAATATATTCGTAAAATCCGCCTTCCTCACAGGTGGCTCCCATAAAATTAACAAGCTCGTAATTATGGTTCTTTTCACCGCAGAATTCTGCAAAGGTATATGATTTATCCTGTGCAAACTGATTTGCCGTAGATGGAATAGTGCCCTGAATATACTCATAGCCGAAAATCGTCAAGCCTGTACCGTTAAACGCTGTGTCGTCAATAGCACATTCGGGATTAACTATTGCAATGTTCTCAAGGTCGGTACAGTCGGCAAACGCCCCTGCTCCTATTCCTATAATACCCTCGTTTAAAACAACGTCCTTTATACCCTTAATGCCGGTGAAGGCATTTTCCGCAATACTGCCGTAGCCGTTGATAATCAGCATCTGTCTGTCGCTTAAATATTCGTAATATGTGTTGCCGCCGCAGGAGCCCTCATCGGCAAGAGTAACAATTGTGTCATCCGGGTCCTCAGCGAAAACGCAAACTGCGGCAGATGTGCACACGCTAATCATCATAACCGCAGAAAGCACCAAGCTTAGTATTCTTTTCATCATATAACCTCCGGGCAAGTGCCGTAATAATTAAACATATATACTCATTATATCTGCATATATCCGGAATGTCAACAAAAATATTACAATTCGGTAACAAAATGCGTTATTTCCGTATTTATACCGCCTTGTCTATATTCTGACGGTTTTTTATTTCGTCGGCGGTTATGGCAATTTTGTAAAGTCCGGTTATACAGGGCAGAGGATTAAAAACAGGAACACTGTCTGCCCAGGAAATTACGTTGTCAAATTCGGCAGGACCGTCCTCGCTGTCGGCACAGGTAATAATTAACACCTTTGCCCCCGCTGATTTTATTTCACGAAGAGGACGCAGAGTTTTTTCCATAGCGTCGGGATTTGTTATAAAGGCAACAACAATTGAATTTGCCAGCAAGGGCTTTGCCGACATAAGCAATTCTCCTGCGCCGTAGGAGGAGGCGTTTATTCCTGCAATTCTTCTTAATTTCAGCGCCGCCTCGTCTGCCAGTGCACAGTCTATGCCCAACCCTGTACAAAACACATAATCCGCCTCAAGTATATCTCTTGCGGTCTTTTCCGCCTTGGGCGAGCTTTTGACAGAGGAGGAAATTTTGCCGAAAAGCATCTGCGCCATTTTCATAGCTACGCTTAAATAAAGCTCGGTGACTATTGACTGCTTCCAACCTAAATAAAGGGCAAGCATAGTCAGCGCAGTATATTGTGAAAGGAATGAACGGCAGGATATTTCGCCTGACTCAAAATCACACTGCGGATTTATTACATCCATGCATATATGCGCAAGATACGAGCAGGGATTTGACGTTAACGCTATGGTTCTGGCACCTGATTTTTCTGCTTTTTTGGCACATTCAATGGTGTCGGCGCTTTCACCTCGGTGAGATACGGCGATAAACAGCGTGTTTTTATCCATTTGTTCAAAATTATTATTTAACTGCGAGGACTCATAAGCAAAGCATGGAATATCGGTAAAAGAGTCAAAATTATATTTGCATACCTTTGAGGCATTGTATGAGCTTCCTGCGCCGGTAAGAACAATTTGTTCTATTTTGTCAATACTGCGCCTGCTGAATTTCAGATAATCAAAATTAACCCTTCCGTCCTTTTCAAAAGCGGAAATGGACTGCTTAACCGCCGCCGGACAGTAAAAAATTTCATCGGACACAGGGTAATCGCTTTCAAAATATCCGCTTTCCGGCACAGGTGAAAACTGCTTTTTAACCTTTTTGTACTTTTTATCATAAACGGTTATTCTGTCGGCGGATACACGGGCACATTCGCCGTCCTCTAAGAAAAAATATTTATCGGCAAAATGAATAACCGCATTAACCTCGCTGGATACAAAGGCACCGCCGGAGCCTACCGCAATAACAAGAGGCGCATTTCCTTTTTTACAGTAAATAGCCTTTTCGTCATTTGACATAAAGGCATAAGTGGGATTGCCCTCAATCATCGGGGTAATTTTTTTGATGATATCAAGCTTTTTTGGCTGCATACAAACGCACAGCAACGCCAAAAGCAAATCGTCATCGGTATCAATGGGAAAAGGATTTGCACACCAGCGCTTGAGACTGTCAAAATTGTCAATATGTCCGTCGGTGCATACGGCAAAAAGATTGTTTGAGGCAGGCTTGGCATTGTCGTCGGTGAGAGCGCACCGCTGGCTTGTACAGCCTGCGCCTATGCCCTCAAATGCCTGCGCCGAAAAATCCTGTGTTTTAGTTTTGAGAATTTTTGCACCGCCTCTCGTTTTTACGGATAAAATATCGTTTGAGATTTTAAGGGCAATTCCGGCGGCACCTGTTCCTCTTTTGTTGAGAGCACACAGTCCTTTTATCAAAATATCCTTACAGGGCTTACTGCCTGCATAAGCGAAAATTGAGCTCATTTTTTCAGTTCCTTTCCAGTCTTGCAAATATTACGGTCATATCGTCCCTTTTTTTACTCTGTGTTTCGGCAAGAGCCTTATTCAGCATATCGTCGGCGCATTTCTGTGCATCGCTTGATGCACACTCCTCAAGGGTATTTCTCACCCATTCCTCGCCCAAATCCGTAATTCCGTCGCTCATCATGGCAATACAGCTTCCGGGACTGAGCACCGCAGTGCGCCGTGCAAATTCTATACCTCTCAAAATACCTGCCGGCATTGAGGTAAGCTCGCATTTTTCAAGGCGGTTTTCCTTAATAATATAGCTTGCCGCCGCACCTGCCTTCAGTATTTCGCACTTTCCGGTGAACAAATCAATATTGGCAATGTCCAAGGTGGCAAGGCTTTCGTCGTTGCTTTTTACAAGCAGGGCGGAATTGACCACCTTAAGCGCACTGTCAAAGCCGAAGCCTGCATTCAGCAGTCTTGATAACAGTCCTGCGCCCATTGCGCCGTCCAGCGCCGCACGGCTTCCCCTGCCCATTCCGTCGCTGATTATCAGTATTGAATGACCCTTGTTGTCGTTGATAACCTTTACCGTGTCGCCGCACATCTTACCCTCGGCACTGTGCTGGGCAAATCCCACCTTCAGCCTGTACACAGGTCTTTCGGTAAATGACAGCATTGCTTCGTCTTTAAATCGGGTAATCTGTCCGTTTTCAAAATACCGTGAGCAGATTTTACCTATATCACGGCGCAGGTCGGGATTAGTTAACCCGACGGTGTCGCTGTCGGTTAGAATTTCCACACGCACACGGGAGAATTTGTCCTCTATTACAGAAATATTTGAGGGGTAAATCTCGTAATCCCCCAAAAGCCTGCGAATTTTTGCGGAGGCGTTGGAGTCAAACATTTCCGCCTCGTCAAATTCCGCCGCCAAATCGTCCAGCATTCCCGAAATTGAGAAGAACTCGTCCGACGCCACCATTCGTATTTGATTTGTTTTTTCAAGTATAATTTCACGCATAACGTATTCCTCCCGAGAGATTGTATCCCGTTTTGAGTCATTTTCTTTTCTTGTAATCTGATTTATCCTCTCTCTTACCTCGTCCACATTTTCGCTGATTGCCGCCATTGCCGAGGAGGCGAAGCGAAGCTTAAGCACCAGCGTTTGTCTTAGGGAGCCGTCGGTGGGAGCGTCCTTTGAGCTTTCCCACATTTCTTCAAGGCGGGCACGGGCTTTTTCGGGGAGAATAAGCAGTAATACCACGGCGCACAGGCTTTCAATAAAAAGTGACAGTCCCTGACGTGTGCCGTCGGCAATGGAAAAAAATCCCACACTGCATAAAAACACAAAGCCCACGCCGAGAGATGAAAATGATGAAAACAGCGTTGCCGTCAGTGCGGAGAAAGCCAGCGCACCTATTATAAACAGTGCATTTTCGTTGGCAATGCTTAGGGCAAAGCCAAAGCAAAGCGCAAGAATTACGCCCCATTTGTCAGAGCCGAACCGCACCGCAGTTAATATAATAAGTATAGCTGCGGCGGCGGCAGGACAAAATATGCCAATGTAAAAGGAGGACAGGTTAAGCATTATTATGCAGGCGGAAATGATTATACAGGCAATATCCGACACAGGCAGGGCACGAAAACGCAGGCGTTTGTAGCTTGAATTAAGGCTTCGGTAAAAGAAAAACGCACCTGCCGCCGCCAGTATTGCTTCGCCCAGCACCAAAAAATAGCTGTAAAGCGAGGACTGCAGGCGAAAATTCAGCACAAATCCCGTTGCAAAGTCAGCCAGGAATGCCGCCGTCATAGGAAACGCAGGACTTTTTCGCAAATCAAAGGCACTGCACGCAAAGGCGCCCAGGCAGGCAAGCACCACCGCTGACAGATACCGTGCAAATTCGGGATTTACACCGCCTATCAGGTATCCCAAGCCTGCTCCTGCGGCGGCAAACAAAAAATATTTTTTCTTTGATACGGCAATCAGCGAAAGTGCAAAGGGCCGCAACTGATTCATAACCGAGCCGGTGCTCAGTATAAATCCCATTGCAAAAAACAGTGCGGATAAAAGTATTCTATGTAAAGCCTTGTTGTTAAGCTTGCTTTTGCCTGTTTCAATTTTTTCTTTAATTGCCATTTTTACACATCCTCACAGGGATTATAAATAACATACCGTGCGAAATATGTCTTATTTGCAATTATGATAAAAATCTTTTGATTTTATACACCTTAAGCAAGTGAGATAAATCCGTTTATAAAAAACTTATTCGGATTTGTCTCGCTTGCTTAGGCGAAAATAATTCATTGCAAAACAAAAAAGAACCCGGATTTTTCCGGGTTCTTAAGATTTGGAGCCTTATGCATACAAAGCCTACGAGCGTTTATTTTATAAAGAACGTTAAAAAGGCTGTTTTTACATTCATTTACGCACACGCCTTGGTGGTTTGTTTACTCGTTAGGGTACTCAGTTGACCACGCGGCTACGAAACAGTCCACCGGACTGTTTCTCCCAAATCAAAGATTTGGAGCCTTATGCATACAAAGCCTACGAGCGTTTATTTTATGAAGAACGTTAAAAAGGCTTTGTATGCCATATAAACGTCTATCTTTGATACGATTTCATAAGGTGCGTGCATTGAAAGCACAGGCACACCCACGTCAATGGTATCAACGTCCATATTGGCAATGAACATTGCGACGGTTCCTCCGCCGCCTCCGTCAACCTTGCCCAATTCACCGCTCTGCCACAAAACGCCGTTATCCTCAAGCAGAGTTTTTACCCAGCTTACGTACTCGGCGGAGGCGTCGGAGGTTCCGCTTTTTCCTCTTGCGCCGGTGAATTTTGTTACGCACACGCCGTTGTTGATAAACGAGGCGTTATTCTTTTCAAAAACAGAGGACCAGGTGGGGTCATAGGCGGCATTTACATCTGCCGACAGGCATTTGGAATTACGCAGAACGTCTCTGCCCTCGTAGCCCTCAAGCCTTGCCAAATCCTCAATGAAATATTTAAGATAAGCGGAATTAAGACCTGTGTTGCCGTCGGAGCCTGTTTCCTCTTTATCGGTAAGAACGGTAATTGCGGTATATTCGGGAGCCTCGTCAATATCAAGAATTGCCTGAAGCGCAGGATATGAGCAAACACGGTCGTCGTGGCCGTAGCCGCCGATAAGACTTCTGTCAAGTCCGATGTCGTCAACGGTAAAGGCAGGTACAAGCTCCAGCTCGGCAGAGAGAAAATCTCTCTCAACAATACCGTATTTTTCATAGAGAAGTGACAAAAGATTAAGCTTGATTTTTTCGCTTTCGTCATCATCCTTAAATGGACGGGAGCCGATTACCACATTAAGCTCCTCGCCTTTTACGATTTCATTTGCCTTGCGCTGCATCTGCTCGCCGCCCAAATGGGGAAGAATATCGGTAATACAGAATTTAGGCTCACCGGGCTCTTCGCCGATTTTTACATCAACAAAGGAGCCGTCATTTTTACAAATTCTGCCGTGAAGCGAAAGGGGAATTGCAGTCCACTGATACTTTTTAATTCCGCCGTAATAGTGGGTTTTGAAATATCCTATGCCGTCGCTTTCATAAATGGGGCATTGCTTTAAATCAAGGCGGGGTGAGTCAATATGCGCCGCAGAAATTCTAACGCCGTCCTTAATGCTTCGTCTGCCTTTAACGCAGAGAATCATTGCCTTGCCCCTGTTGGCATAATAAACCTTATCGCCGGGATTAAGGGCGTCGCCGAACTCGTCAAATTTTACAAATCCGTTAGCCTGGGCGGTTTTTTCCACAAAAGCCGCCACCTCACGCTCTGTTTTGCAGGAGCCTAAAAATTCCTTGTAGCCCTCGCAAAACTCATCACAGATGTTAAGCTCCTCGTTGCTCATAAAGTCAACGCCGTTTTCTTTTTTGTTAAACAGCATTTCCTTAAGCTGTTTAGCTTTTTCACTCATAATATGACCTCCAATATGTTATTAATTTGCGTTTTTATATCACGATTATTACCGTTGTTGATAACAAAATCGGAATTTGAAATATAATAATCCTCGTCAAGCTGGGCGTTCATACGCTCCAAAGCCTGCCCCCTTGTTATGCCGTCACGTTGCATAATTCTTTCAAGGCGTATTTCCTCAGGTGCGGTAACGCATACGATTTTGTAGCAGTCCGCCTGTGCGCCTGCTTCAAACAACTGAGGCGCATCAAGAACGGTAAGTCCCCTTGCGTCCCTTTTGCACAAATCAAGGATAGCAGGGTGCATAATACTGTTTAGAGCTTTTGTATTTTCCCCGCTTGAAAAGGCTCTGTGAGCCAGCAGCTTTCGGTCAAGCCTTCCGTTTACAATAATATCCTGCCCGAATTTTTCCGCAAGAAGCGGCAAAACAGGAGAATTTTCCGCCGTAACCTGACGGGCGTATTTATCCGTATCAAGCACGGTAAAGCCCATTTCGGCAAAAATTTTGCCCACATAACCCTTGCCTGCTCCGGTGGGACCGGTCAAGCCTATGGTGTAAGGCTTTGTCAAATCAATAATGTTAAAGGCGGCGGCACGGATAAGCCTGTTATACACTGCCATTCCCACACCGTCAACACCGGGAATGCGTGCGTAAACCTTTTTTGCACCCATTTCGTCAAGTATTCTCAGTGCGTCAAAAAGCTCTCTCGCCTGGCTTAAATCGTCGTGCTCTCTGCCGAAGGTGACTTTTGGAATTGTTATATTATCCTCCTCAAAGCACAGAGCATAAGCGTCCTTGCGTGTGTTTACAAAATTCTCATAGGCTTCCTTATCCGCATCAACGATTACCACCTTTGCTTTCGGAGCATAATGCTTGTATTTCATTCCCGGTGAGGCGGCAACCTCGTCATTTTTCATTCCCTCTAATACTGCCTTCGCCACCTGCACTTCGCCGATAACGCCTTCAATCATTTCCTTTGTAACGGCTCCGGGACGAAGAATTACAGGAGGCTCGCACGCCAGAGTTATAACCGTGGACTCAACGCCGAATTTACAGTCGCCGCCGTCAATGATTGCATCAATTTTGCCCATCATATCGTCAATTACATATTTTGCCTTTGTGGGCGAGGGCAAACCGCTGGTGTTTGCACTGGGAGCCGCAACAGGACAGCCTGATTCGCTGATAAGCCGGCGTGCTGTTTCGTTTTCGGGCATACGCACGGCAACTGTATCAAGTCCGCCGCTGACCGTACCTCCCACCTTGTCGCTTTTTGGTAAAATTATCGTCAGCGGTGCAGGGAAAAACCGGTCAATCAACGCCTGCGCCTTTGGCGTAACCTCTTTAACAAGAGGAATTATATCCTCTTTTTTACTTATATGAACAATCAGCGGATTGTCACTTGGTCTGCCCTTGGCTTTGTAAATATTTTTTACCGCATCATCATTCAGTGCGTCTGCGCCCAAGCCGTAAACCGTTTCCGTAGGAAATGCCACAAGTCCGCCGTTTCTGATTATTTCACCTGCGGCGGCAATATCTTTTTCACTTGTAGTAAGTATCTTGGTTTGCATATTTTTTACCTTTATAATAACTTATCTCACCGATTTTGCTTTTAGTATATCGTAGGGACAGGGTTTTCCCTGTCCGCGTTTCAAATATAATTCGGAACGGGCGACCCGTCCTCTACAATGAAACGGATTATTCTTCGCCTGAGGCCTTTAGCTTCTCGGCAGTATCGGCGGTGATAAGGGCGTCAATAAGCTCATCCAAATCGCCGTTGAGAATTGCCTCAAGCTTATACAGTGTAAGGTTTATACGGTGGTCGGACACTCTGCCCTGGGGATAATTGTAGGTGCGTATTCTTTCACTTCTGTCGCCTGTGCCAACCTGCGCCTTGCGTTCGCCGGCAATCTCTGCATCGTGCTTTGCCTTTTCCGCATCATAAAGTCTTGCACGCAAAACCTTCAGTGCCTTCTCTTTATTCTTGTGCTGACTTCTTTCGTCCTGACATTCAACCACCGTTCCTGTGGGAATATGAGTGATACGAATAGCGGAGGAGGTTTTATTAATATGCTGACCACCGGCACCGCTGGAACGGAAGGTATCAATCTGCAAATCCTTTTCGTTAATCTCAAAATCAACCTCTTCCGCCTCCGGCAGTACGGCTACGGTAGTGGTTGAGGTGTGTATTCTGCCCTGGCTTTCCGTTTCCGGCACACGCTGAACACGGTGAACTCCGGATTCAAACTTAAATCTTGAATATGCGCCGTCGCCGTCAACGCTGAAGCTGATTTCCTTATAACCGCCAAGACCTGTTTCGCTGGCGGACAAAACCTCTGTCTTAAAGCCCTTTGACTCGGCGTACATAGAGTACATACGGTACAAAACACCTGCAAACAGGGCGCTTTCCTCACCGCCTGCACCGCCTCTTATCTCAATAATAACATTCTTATCATCGTTAGGGTCACGGGGCAGAAGCAGAATTTTAAGCTCTTCACGGATGCTTTCCATATCCAGACGGCTCTGCTCGTACTCCTCCTTAACCATTTGAGCAAAATCATCGTCAAGGGAGCTGTCGTTCATCATTTCCCTTGATTCCTCGTTGGTTTCCTTTGCCTTTTTGTATTCTCTGAATTTTTCTACAACAGGGGTAAGCTGCTTTAGCTCCTTCATCAGCTTGGTGTACTGCTCCAAATCAGCCACAACCTCGCTCTGACAAACAAGAGCATTTACCTCTTCAAATCTTTTTTCTACCTCTTCAAGCTTTTCAAACATAATAAATCCTCACAATCGTGTAATATTTTAATGGGTAAAATCAAAAATTACACCCTGCTACAATTTAACGCTCTTAATATTTTTTTCCGCTTTACTGCGGGGTATCATAATCTCCCGTGAGCAATTCGTACATTTTATCTTAAAATCGGCGCCTATTCTAAGCACCTCAAACTCCTTGCAGCCACAGGGATGCGGTTTTTTCATTATTAAAATGTCGCCAACTTTAATATCCATACTGCACCTGCCATAATAATTTTGCATTATATTATACCACTATATTTTAATATAAGCAAGCAATAAGCTGATACAAATGGCGGTTATGTCATACTTTCACACTTTTGGGCATATAAATAAGTACGATTGAAAAGGAATGTTGTTTATGAAATTCTGCCCGGAGGGTACAAACGACAGTTTGGCAAAAAAATTTAACAGTATAAGCGAAATAAAAGCCGCCATTGACAGCCGTGAGATTTTTGAGGGGCGTGTTTTACTGTGTGACAGAGAGCATAATCTTCATATAGATTTAGGTGTTATACGAGGAATAATTCCGAGAAACGAGGGTGCGTACGGTATAATTGAGGGTACTGTCCGTGACATTGCGCTTATATCAAAGGTCGGCAAGCGAGTGTGCTTTAGGATAATGGGACTTCACCGAGGTGAAGACGGCAGTCTGTGGGCGGTATTATCCCGCAGAAGCGTGCAGATTGACTGCATAAACGAGTACATAAACCGCCTTGAACCCGGTGACATAATTGACGCATCGGTTACTCATCTTGAAAAATTCGGAGCATTTATTGACATCGGCGCAGGAATAAACTCGCTGATACCTATTGATATGCTGTCCGTGTCAAGAATAAGCCACCCTGCCGAAAGGCTGAACGAGGGTCAGCAAATTAAAACCGTCCTAAGAAAACGTGAGGAGGGAAAGCTGACATTTTCACTAAAAGAGTTATTCGGCACCTGGCAGGAAAACGCAGATTTGTTCTCACCCGGCGAAACGGTAACGGGAATTGTACGCAGTATAGAAACCTACGGCGTTTTTGTGGAGCTTACGCCTAATTTGGCAGGCTTGGCGGAGGCAGACGAAAATCTGAAAATAGGCTCTCGTGTATCGGTGTTTATCAAATCAATTATCCCCGAAAAAATGAAAATTAAGCTTGTAATTGTTGAAGCCTTTGACGAAATACCGAAAGCGGAGGAGCCTGTGTATTTCGTCAGCGAAAATCACATTGATTTTTGGCAGTATTCCCCCGACGGCGCAGTTAAGGATATTTGCACGAAATTTTAAAATAAATAAATTTTTTGATTAACCGCAGAAAATTTCTGCGGTTTTTGTAATTTTATTGACAAAAGCGCAAAATGCTATTAATATTAAGATACTATAATATGAAAATAATATATTAAATTCTGCAAATAATATATTACTAAATAAAACAGGAAAGTTGAATTTTATGGAAAACACAAAAAAGAGAGGAAGCTTTACCGGCGGAGTAGGATTTGTGCTTGCGGCGGCAGGCTCTGCGGTAGGACTTGGAAATTTATGGAGATTTCCGTATTTGGCGGCAAAATACGGCGGCGGAATTTTTCTGCTGGTGTATATAATTTTTGCCGTAACATTCGGTTTTACGCTTATGGTAACGGAAATTGCCATAGGCAGAAAAACACAGTTAAGTCCTATGGAGGCTTTCGGAAGACTAAACAAAAAATGGTCGTGGCTGGGTAAGCTTGCAACCCTTGTGCCGGTGCTGATACTGCCCTACTACTGCGTAATAGGCGGCTGGGTTACAAAATACGGCTTTACAATGATAACGGGACAGGTTCAGCAGGCGGCGGCTGACGACTATTTCACATCATATATCGGACAAACCGCCTCGCCTTTATTGTGGCTGTTTGTATTTGCTCTGCTGACGGCAATAGTTGTATTTTTAGGCGTTGACAAGGGAATTGAAAAGCTCAGCCGTGTGCTGATGCCTCTGCTTTTAATACTTTCAATAGTGCTTACAATTTTTGTTGTAACACGCCCGGGCGCCTGGGACGGCGTTGTTTACTACCTTAAGCCCGATATAAAGCACCTGAGTCTTAAAACAATACTTTCTGCGCTGGGTCAGCTGTTTTTCTCAATGTCGCTGGCAATGGGAATTATGGTAACCTACGGCTCCTATCTTAAGCCGGACCAGCATATTGAAAAATCCACAAGGCAAATTGAAATATTTGACACCCTTGTTGCTTTTCTTGCAGGACTTATGATTGTGCCGGCAGTATTTGCATACTCAGGCGGTGACGAATCCGCTCTCGGCAAGGGCCCCGGTCTTATGTTCGTAACTCTGCCTAAGGTTTTTGCTGAAATGAAATTCGGCTCCGTCATAGGCTCGGCGTTCTTTATCCTTGTGCTTTTTGCCGCCATTACAAGCTCCGTATCGGTTATGGAGGCTATTGTGGCAGGTATATGCGACAAGTTCGGTATGAACAGAAGAAAAGCCACGGTTTTGGTATTTGTTTATACAATTTTAATCGGTGCGTTGTGCTCTTTAGGCTACGGTGCTTTACAGAATATAAGCATTATCGGCTTCAGCGTTCTTGATTTTCTTGATTTTCTTTCAAACAGTATCCTTATGCCGATAGTAGGTATGATGACCTGTATTATGGTAGGATTTGCTCTTAACCCCGACGTTATAATAAACGAGGTTGAGTTGAACGGTCCGTTTAGAATGAAAAAGTTTTATTCGGTAATGGTTAAATGGATTGCGCCGATATGCATATTTGCCATACTTGTAAGCAGTGTGCTTGAGGCGTTGGGAATAATAACATTCTGATGTCTTTTTACAGAGAGGGAAACATACAATGACAAACAGCGAGTGCGACCTTTTTTTAGAATGTGTGCTGGAAATCGGCAAACGGTTTGTAGCCACCGGCTGTGAGGTGCGCCGTGTTGAAGATACGGTAAACAGAATATGCCGTGCCTACGGCTTTGAAAAATGCGAGGTTTATGCCGTTACAAGCTTTATTGTTGTAACAATAAAAAATGAGGACGGCAGGCATTTTACCCAGTCCGTCAGAGTTCAGTCCTCCGGCACGGATTTAGGCAGGCTTGAACAGTTAAACGCACAGTCAAGATATATATGCGCAAACACTCCCCAGGTTAACGAGCTTGCAGATATGATACGCTCCTATGCTCCTCCCAAGCCAAAAAAATTTCTTAAATGCATAGGCTATATGCTGGCGGCAGGCGGATTTGCAATATTTTTCGGCGGCGGTGTTGCCGACGGACTGTGCGCTGCGGCTATTGCCATACTGATATATCTTATGGACTATAATTTCAAGCTTAAGCAGATTAACTCCGCCATTTACACCTTTGTGGAAAGCGTTGTTTCCTCCTGTCTTGCACTGCTGCTTGTTCATTTCGGCATAGGCGTAAGAGCCGATATGATAACTATCGGCGACGTAATGCTTTTTGTGCCGGGGCTTCAGCTTGTAAACGCAGTGAAGGAAATGTTTAACAAGGACATTGTAACCGGTATTTACCGTCTTGTTGAGGCAGTGCTGGTTGCACTGGCAATCGGCGGCGGAATAGCCTTGTCATATATTATAGTGGGAGGTTTGCCGTTATGAGAGAAGCAATTGTACAGATTTTAACAGCCACGGCAGGCACTCTCGGCTTTGTTATATATTTCAGAGTAAGCGAAAAAAACGCCCTGGCAGCAATGCTGGGCGGTGCTCTGAGCTGGATAATTTATCTGTTGGTATTTCATTTTACCGATAACATTTTTATAAGCAATTTTGCGGCGGCGGCAATAGTTTATTTCTGGTCGGAGATAATGGCAAGAGTGCTGAAGGCACCGTCAAACATCTATCTTGTGCCGGGCATAATTCCCCTGCTGCCGGGAGGTGCGATTTATTACACGGCTAAGGCGCTTGTTTTGGGGAACAGCGTGCAATTTTCCGAAAACGGAATAAAAACTCTGCTGATTACCTTCGGTATGGCGGCAGGTATGGTTTGTGCGGCGGTTATAACATATTATTTTAACCGCACCAAAAAAAGCGATAAGCATAATAACAAAAGGAAAGGAATATAAATTATGAGAAACAATGAAATTAACATCAGGGACCCCTTTGTTCTTGAGGAGGACGGAATTTTCTATCTCTACGGTACAAGAGCGGAGAATTTCGGAGTTCAAACAGGCGGATTTGACGTTTATACCTCACGTGATTTAGAGGAATGGAGTCAGCCCACGCAATGCTTTAACTCAAAAAAATGCAGATTAAACCACGGTGTAAACTGGGCACCGGAGGTACATAAATACAAGGGCAAATATTATATGTTTGCCACCTTTACAACCATTGACCAATTAAGAGGAACCTATGCTTTTGTATCGGACAGTCCTATGGGACCTTTTGAGCCTCATAGCCACGGTGCTCTGACGCCTGAAAACTGGTCTTCCCTGGACGGCTCCTTATATGTTGACAAAAACGGTGTTCCCTACCTGTATTTCTGTCACGAGCATACACAGATTGTCAACGGTACGATATGCGTAGTGGAATTATCCGAGGATTTAACCGAGCCAAAGGGCGAGGTAACAACACTGTTTCACGGCTCTGAGCCTTATTATGTAACAAGGAAAAGACTTTTTCAGTATTTTGTAACCGACGGACCGTTTATGTATGAAAACAAAAACGGCGAGCTGATGATGCTATGGTCAACCTCTATTGACTCACAATATTGCCAGTGCTGCGCCAAAAACTGTGACGGAAATGTTTTTGGTCCCTTTGAGCATCTTAAGCCGTTAATAACGGACGACGGCGGACACGGTATGATTTTCAAAAACGGTGACAAGCTTATGCTGGCATATCACACTCCAAACAAATCCGGCTTAGAGCGTCCTGTGTTCAGGGAAATAGAGGATACCGGAATTGTACTTGAGCTTAAGTAACGGATTTTGTAAATAGCAGAAAGGAAGTAACCAATCCGTGACACTAAACGATTTAAAAACAGGGCAGAGTGCGGTTGTACAAACCGTAGGCGGTGAGGGCGCACTGCGCCAGCATTTTCTCGATATGGGAGTTATTCCGGGTGCGGAGGTAACTCTTGTAAAATTTGCGCCTATGGGTGACCCGATGGAGCTTAGAATACACGGATACGAGCTGACGCTCAGGCTGGCAGACGCAGAAAAAATTGAAGTGGAGCCTGTAAGCCGCAAGGAAGAACGCACCTCTCAAAGCACGCCCAAGGCGAAGGCAGTTCATCCGGGCTTTGGTGAAGGCGGAAAATACCACGTAAAAGCGGACGAACACCCTGTACCAAAGGGTGAAACGCTGACCTTTGCCCTTGTGGGCAACCAGAACTGCGGAAAAACAACGCTGTTTAACCAGCTTACCGGTGCAAATCAGCACGTGGGCAACTTCCCAGGCGTTACTGTTGACAGAAAAGACGGAATTATAAAGGGTCACTCTAACACTCTTGTTACGGATTTACCGGGCATTTATTCAATGTCGCCTTACAGCAGTGAGGAGCTTGTGACACGTCAGTTTGTGCTTGATGAAAAGCCCAAGGGCATAATCAACATTATTGACGCAGGCAACATTGAACGCAATATGTACCTAACCATGCAGTTAATGGAGCTTGACGTGCCTATGGTGCTTGCGCTGAATATGATGGACGAGGTACGTGACAACGGCGGTTGTATAAGAATCAACGAGCTTGAGGGTATGCTGGGCATACCGGTTGTGCCGATTTCGGCGGCGAAGAACGAGGGCGTTGATGAATTAATTGACCACGCAATACATATTGCACAATATCAGGAGCGTCCGGGACGAGTTGATTTCTGCGGTGAAAACGACCACGGCGGTGCGGTGCACAGATGCCTGCACGGAATAATGCATCTTATTGAGGACCACGCAAAACGAGCGGATATTCCGGTGCGATTTGCGGCGGCAAAGCTTGTTGAGGGCGATGAAATTATACTTGACGCCCTTAAGCTTGACAAAAACGAAAAAGAAATGCTTGAATTTATTATCTGTCAAATGGAAAGCGAACGGGGACTTGACCGAGCCGCCGCCATTGCGGATATGAGATTTCAGTTTATACAAAATGTCTGCTCACAAACGGTTGTAAAGCCCAAGGAGAGCAAGGAGCATCAGCGAAGCAGAAGAATTGACAAAATTCTCACGGGCAAATATACGGCGGTGCCGTCGTTTATAGTAATAATGGGGCTTGTTTTCTGGCTGACGTTTAACGTAATCGGCGCACGGCTTCAGGATTTGCTGGCTATGTTTATTGACTGGGTAAGCCGTGGGGCAGACAACATACTGACCGCCTGGAATGTAAACGAAGTAATACATTCGCTGATAATAGACGGAATTTTTAACGGCGTTGGAAGCGTGCTGAGCTTTCTGCCCATAATCGTAACGCTGTTTTTCTTCCTTTCGCTTTTGGAGGACAGCGGATATATGGCAAGGGTTGCCTTTGTAATGGATAAGCTACTAAGAAAAATCGGCTTATCCGGCAGAAGCATTGTGCCTATGCTGATAGGCTTTGGCTGTACGGTGCCCGGCGTAATGGCAAGTCGTACTCTCCCCTCGGAGCGTGACAGAAAAATGACAATTCTGCTGACGCCGTATATGAGTTGCTCGGCTAAGCTGCCTATTTACTCATTTTTTGCCGCCGCATTTTTCCCGGGGCACGGAGCGGTGGTAATGATTTTACTGTATTTTACAGGTATTGTTGTAGGCGTGCTTATGGCTTTACTGTTTAGAAAAACAATGTTCAAGGGCGAGGCGGTGCCCTTTGTAATGGAGCTGCCCAACTACCGTATGCCCGGCGCAAAAAATGTTGTTCGTCTGCTTTGGGATAAGGCAAAGGACTTTTTACAGCGTGCGTTTACGGTAATTTTTCTCGCCACCATTGTTATATGGTTTTTACAGACCTTTGATTTACATATGAATATTGTTGAGGATTCTCAAAGCAGTATTCTTGCAAAGGCGGCAGGAATAATTGCCCCGATATTTAAACCGCTGGGCTTTGGAAGCTGGGAAATTTCAACGGCTCTTATATCCGGATTTATCGCTAAGGAAAGCGTTGTTTCAACTCTCAACGTGCTTTACGGCACAACTGCGGCGCTGACATCAACAATGACAACCTCATCAGCGGCGGCGCTTCTTGTATTCTGCCTGCTTTACACTCCCTGCGTGGCGGCAATCGCCTCGGTTAAAAGAGAGCTTGGCAGAAAATGGGCAGGCGGAGTTGTTGTGGGTCAATGCACAGTGGCGTGGATAGCGGCGTTTATAGTAAAAATCCTTGCCTCTTTAATCGGTACAATAATATGAGTATTGCAGATATAATTATCATCCTGCTGATTTCGGCGGCGGTAATCGGCGCAGTAATATACATAAAAAAGCACAAAGGCTCCTGCCGTTGCGGCGGTGACTGCTCAAGCTGTCCGGGATGTAAAAAGGAATAATAAAAATCCGTAAGGTAAACGCAAAAACGCAAATACCTTACGGATTCTTTTATTTATAATGTTTTTTTAGGCGTTTGTATTCGTCATCTGTAATTAACAGCATTGAACCGTGGCGTGGGCGCAGATGATTAAGAGAAAACTTGTTTTCCTCGGTCCTTTTAAAGCTGAGTAACTCATTGCCCTCCTGCATAAAATATCCGCCGTCCACAAATTTATCCATAATCATTATAAATTTATTGGCTTTTGGATTTTTATAAATACAGTTTCCCTCAACCTTTGTATCGGCAACGGAAGCAATATTGCTTTCCGGCTCAAAATAAGGTCCCGACGGACATTCTGCAACGGCATAGCATACCGCACTTTTTTCCTCATCGGCGTAAAACATATAATATTTTGAATTATGCTCAATTATGTCCGCATCAATACCTGCCATATTGCTCTTCGGGGCAAAAAGTAGGCAGGGTTCGGTGGTAAAGCCTTCAAAATCCTTCGTATAAATGCACCAAATAACCGTGTCAAGAGAGTCGTCGGTATTATGATGGCTCCAGTAAATCATATACTCATCTCTGAATTTATCGTATATAACCTCCGGCGCCCAAACCCTGTCCGCCGATTTTGTATTATCAAACCGTGAAAAATCAAAAACACGCTCATTTTTCCATTCAATCAAATCCTCGCTGTCCCACATAACCATGGAATTATTACTGTTCCAGCCGTCGTGGCATCGCATATCCGTTGCGATAATATGAAAAACATTTTTTTCATCACGAAAGATAAACGGGTCACGGCAGGATTTTTTGCCAAGATTTTGCTTTATCACAGGCTGATTATCATTTAACGGGGTAAAATTATATCCGTCACGGGACAGGGCAAAATGCACCGCCTCCTCCTGAGGCAGATTACCCGTAAAATAGCAAAAAAGAAAATTTGTTTTATCCGCAAAATCAGTCATCTGTATTATTCCTTATTGTCAAGGACGGCCCAAGTCAGTCCGTCATCAAGGGATACGAGAGGCTTAAAGCCTAAATTTTCAAGCTTTGAGGAATCAAGAACAGCGTTTGCGATAAAGGAAAATGCGCCCTTTTCATAATCGTTTGGCAAATCAAATTTTACCTGTGATTTGCTTTCGGGAAATAATTCGCAGTATTTATGCGCCATATCGGCTATGGTAATACGTGACTGTGACGACGCAATATTATACGCCTCGCCGTTTTCGCCCTTAAGCAAAACGTAAAGCAAGCCCGTAACGGCGTCGCTGACGTAGGTGTAGGAGCGAAGCTGCCTGCCCTCGCTTTTAAGGACAATATCCTCCCCTGCCGCCACCTTGCGTGCGAACATTGCACAAACCTTGGAGTCGGTTTTGCTCATTCCTGCGCCGTAGATATAAGAAAGCCTGCCGATGCTGACGTCAACGCCGTACTGCCTGCCGTAGCAAACCGTAAGGTTTTCACAGCATTTTTTGCTTTCGGGATAGCAGGAGCGAACATTGGAGGAGGAAATATAACCGAAATCCTCCTCGCCGATGGTTTCAAGATTTTCGGTTTTGCCGTAAACCTCTATTGTGGAAACATAGAGAAATTTACAGCCGTCACAGCTTTTTGCGTAATCAAGAAGATTAAGTGTGCCGTAAAAATTAATTTTCATAGTGCCCACAGGGTCATTGGCATACATATCGGGAGCGGCGTTTGAGGCGCAATGGATAATATAATCTGCCTTTTTATCGGTTTTAACAGGCTCGGTTACGTCCTGCACAACAAAGCTGATTTTTCCCAAATCCATATATTCGCTGAATTTTTCGGCGGCACGCTGTTGGTTGCGCACCATTGCGATAACGCTTATATCCTCGCCGTTTTCTTTAACACGCTCCATTAACGCTCTGATGATAAAGGAGCCTATAAAGCCTGTTGCACCTGTAACAAGCACGGTTTTTTTATCAAGCTTTTCCCAGCAAAGGGGATAATTTTTAATACGCAGTATATCCTGCTTAACTATATCGGTCATACAATCAGCCTCTGTAACCCATTTTAAGATATGCTTTCATAAGGTCAATATCTTCCTGAGTGGTGATTTTAAAGTTTGTACCCTCGCCCAGAATAAGATGACCGCTCTCGCCCAGCTCAATAAGCAGAGTACAGGTGGCAACGGTATCCTGAAT
>JBJEPO010000019.1:0-4192 GCA_051881275.1 Eubacterium sp.
GGAACCCCTTAAACAAAGTTATTATAGCAGAATTTGCCGTTTGAAGCAAATTTGAAACTAAAAGAAGTATTCCTACTATGCCGTCCTTATCGTAAATCTTTTTGATAAAGTTAGGCTTTCCCTCTTTTTTCTGAGTTGTGTCTTGGTCGGAGCCGGTTTTATCATCAGTATCCGCACCATCTGTCTCAGCTTCTGCTTTCGTAACATCTTCTTTTTTCTTTTCTTTTTCTTCCTGCTTTTCCTTCTTCTCCTGCTCTTTTTTGTCAGCCACATCGGAGGCGGCTTTTTCGGGAGCGATGATGAATGAAAGAAGCTTTGTCAATTCAATATCCTTTTCAATAAACAGGATTTTAATTTTTGTTGTCCAGCCGTTATCGTAAATAATTGTAAATTCGCAGGACAGAGAAAGGATTATTGCCGTTAGCACAACAAGCACGGCAAGGATAATTAAAAATACTTTCATTTAATCCTCCTCTCTGTTATCGGCAGAATCCTCGTTGGACTTTAAAATCTTTTCGTCTGAATTATCGGCGTCAAACAGTGAAGTTTGCGAGCCGTCCTTGGAAATACTGTCAACCTCATCGGTTTTGGGAAGGTCCGGCAAATCGTCAAGGGAATTAAGAGAAAAGCAACGCAAAAATCTGTCGGTAGTGCCGTAAACAAGGGGTCTGCCGGGCAAATCAAGCCTTCCCTTTTCCTCAATAAGACCCTTTTGAACAAGTGAGGCAACGGGACCGGAGCAGTCAACGCCTCTTACCTGTTCAATAAACGATCTGGTAACTGTTTTATTATAAGCAACGATTGCAAGCACCTCAAAGGCGGCGTTACTGAGAGGCGTATTTTTCTTAACCTCCAGCAGCTTGCGCACATCGTCGGCATATTCTTCTCTTGTGCAAAGCTGATATTTGCCGTCAACACGGATAAGCATAAGTCCGCTTGACCTTTCGTCATACATTGCGCCGAGATAGCCAAGCATTTTGGTGACGGACTCAATATCAACCTCTAAAATATCGGCAAGCCTGTCAGCCTCCACCGGGTCGCCCGAGGCAAATAGCATTGCCTCCAGCCGTGCAATTAAATTATCTGAATTATTCAACGGTTTCTACCTCATTTACTATCTGTACATCGGGATTTTCCATACTGCCGTCAATGGAAATTTTCTTTGTTTTTGCAAGCTCAAGAACTGCAAGAAAGGTGGCAACAAGGTCGCTTTTGGACTGTGCGCCCTCAAAAAGTGTTAAAAATCTGACCTTTTTACCGCTCCAAAGCTTACGCATTACGGTTCTAACCTTAGATGCCACATTAACAAATTTTTTCGCCACAATTACCTTAAAGGAATCAAGCGGCGGCGGCAGTCTGCGCTGAGCCTTGCCTGCGGCATTAACGTAGGCGTCAAGCAATTCCGTGCTTTCGTGGAAACGCTCGTAATCGTAATTTACCCAGCCTCCCTGGGGCTGTCTTACGTATCTGTTAAAGCCGTCTGTCTGCTTTGACAGCTTATCCGCCATAATTTTGCAGTCACGATACTCAATAAGCTCGCCCGTAAGCTCTTTCTTTAGGGTTTCGGCTTCCTCGTGACGTGGCAGAAGGGACACTGTTTTAATGTAAATCAGTCTTGCCGCCATTTCAAGAAAATCGCCTGCTACGTCAAAATCCGCCTCCTCCATTTGACGAACATAATCAAGATACTGATTAACAAGCTCTACAATGGGGATATCGTTAATATTTAGTTTATGCTTACTGATAAGGTGGAGCAGAAGGTCCATAGGACCCTCAAAAACCTCCAATTTGTAAGTGAGATTATCCATATATTCACCTGTTAACCTACGTGAAAAATCAGCGCAGGAATAAAAGAAATTAAATTCATAAGGAAATTGGTAAGATATGAAACAGGTCTGTCAAACACACCTGTAAAAAGGAGCACTAAAAGCAATATCATTATATATCTTTCGTACTGCATATATTTGTAATACGCTTTATCCGGCAGAACTGCCGCAAGCACCTTTGAGCCGTCAAGAGGCGGAACAGGAAGAAGGTTGAACGCCGCCAGCGACACATTTACAACAGCCGCATAATAGAAAAATCCAAGAACGTAATAGCCAACGGTACTGCTGTCGGGGAAAAGGTTATAAAGAGCGCAGTAGAAGAAAACGGAAATAAATCCCATAAGGAGATTTGATATAGGTCCTGCTACTGCGGTAAGCGCCATACCCTGCTTAGGATTTTTAAAATTATTAGGATTAACAGGCACTGCCTCGGCATAACCGATACCGAAAAGGAAAATCATCAGCGTTCCGATAGGGTTAAGATGCTTTATAGGATTAAAAGTAAGCCTGCCCTGATTTTTTGCAGTATTATCGCCTAATTTATAAGCAATAAGTGCGTGTGAAAGCTCGTGCACAGGCATACATACAAATACTACAAAGCACCTGGCAAGAACATAAATTATAACAAGCTGAATTTCTCCCGCTCTTATAAGAGATAGAATTGAAAACATTAAATCACCTACATAAAAATAACACTATTTGCACCTGTTAGTCAAGAGTATTAATTGTTAATTATTTTTCGGCGCAAACAATTCTGTCATTGCCGTACATATCCTTAATAACATGGCTTTCAGTAAAATTGGTCAGTATATCTTTAACGCTGTTTCCCTGCTCCTCGCCTATTTCAAGAAGCAAAGTACCGTTACTGTTTAATTTATCCGCCCATTTATCATTGATAATTCGGTAAAAATCAAGCCCGTCCTCACCGCCGTCAAGGGCAGTCAACGGCTCACGTAGCACCTCTTTTTGAAGTGATTTTATATCATTTGATTTAATATACGGCGGATTTGACACTATAATATCCGCATTTTCAACATCAATATTATGTGAAATATCACCGTGAATAATTTTTACATTATCGGCGCAAAGCTTCTCTTTATTTTTAACAAGATACTCAAGGGCTTTACTGCTTTTTTCAATACAGTAAACCTGCGCATTGGGATTTTTTAATGCAATGGAAATTCCTATACAGCCACTACCACTGCACAAATCTATTACAACAGGAGAGGCGTATTTTTTCGTGGCTTTCACTGCCAATTCGGTTAATTCCTCAGTTTCGGGACGGGGAATCAAAACTCCCTCGCCCACATAAAACTCACTTTCATAAAAATCCCATTTGCCGATAACGTACTGCAACGGCTCGCCGGATTTAACACGCCAAAGCATATCGGCAAAGCGTTTCATTATAATTTCATCATCAAGATGAAGCTCAAACTGACTGTTTTTGATACCGTCAAGACTGCATACAAGGCAAAGAGATTTAAAATCCGCCTCGTCAACACCGTTTGCCGACAGAAAATACACGCCGTAATTATACGCTTCTTTTAAATTCAAAGGGTCACCTACTTAATTTCGTCATCCTCGGGGTTATCGGTTATAACTGCCTGCAGGGAGGCAATACCCACCTCAATTATATCATCGTCAGGCTCTTTAGTAGTTATTCTCTGCATCCAAAGTCCCGGTGCGGAAAGTATTTTTACAAGCAGATTATCGTGCCTGCCGGCATAACGAATAAACTCGTAGCCAATGCCCATAATAATGGGAATGAGAGGCAGTTTAATAATAAGCCAAAGGATAGTATTCTTTTTTAACTCGTCGGGAATGAAAAGTGAAAGCAGGGTTACGATAACAATACTTAAAATAAGCATTACAAATATAAATGACGTACCGCATCTGGGATGAAAACGGCAGCATTTTTTTACATTTTCAACGGTTAAATCCATACCTGCCTCATAACAGGCGATGGATTTATGCTCTGCGCCGTGATATTTAAACAGGCGTTTAATATCCTTCATCTGTGACACGCAAAGCATATAGACTACGAAAATCAAAATTTTCAGCACGCCTTCAACAGTGCCCTGCCAGGGAGTAATTGCACCGTCTGTCCAGGCGTTAAGGCGGTTAAACACAAATACAGGAAGCCAAAAGAAAATCACAAAAGCCAAAGCAAAGCCTAAAACAGTGGCAATACCCATAAGGATATCCATAAACTTATCCCCTAATTTGTCGGTAAGCCACTTTTCAAACTTTGTCATTTCAACATCTTCCAAATCCTCCATACCGGAAACCTCGACGGAGTACATAAGGGTTTTGTAGCCTGTTACAAGGGATTCAATAAATGCCACAATTCCTCTTATTATAGGAAT
>JBJEPO010000020.1:0-4149 GCA_051881275.1 Eubacterium sp.
CCCCGAAGGGGCCATCATCTCCATGCCGCTGCATGCGGGGGGCATGAAGAAAGGGGCGTTTATGAATGCCGGTGCCTACGGCGGAGAAATGAAGGATGTGCTTTACAGGTGCGACCATATTGATAAAAACGGCGAAAAAGGCTTTCTTGAAAATGAAGCGTTAAAGCTATCCTACCGTCATTCCGTTTATTACGATAACGGCTGTACCGTTACCGGCTTGTATTTAAAGCTTAAAAAAGGCAACGCTTCATTAATAAAGGCAAAAATGGAAGAGCTTATGCAAAGACGCCGTGACAAACAGCCATTGGAATACCCTTCGGCAGGCTCCACATTTAAAAGACCTGAGGGCTATTTCGCAGGGGCACTTATACAGGAATGTAACCTTAAGGGCGTCAGCGTAGGCGGAGCGCAGGTCAGCGAAAAGCATTCCGGCTTTGTAATTAATACCGGCGGTGCAACCTGCTGTGACGTTCTTGATTTGTGTAAAAAAGTATCCGATACGGTTTTGCGTGAAAAAGGCGTTAAGCTTGAAATGGAAATCAGAGTGACAAAATAATTTTACGGGGTAAAATCTTATGAATGATAAAGAATTAGTTATACTTACCGGTGTTTCCGGCGCAGGAAAATCAACGGCGATGAGCTTTATGGAGGATGTTGGATATTTCTGTATAGATAATATGCCTCCCGAGCTTATTAATGCTTTCATTAACCTGATTGAAAAGTCGGATTCCTACAAAAAAATTGCCATAGTTGCCGATGTCCGTTCAACAGAGGTTTTTAATACCCTTATTGAATTGGTTGATAAGCTTAATGACGAAGGCTACAATGTTAAGATTATTTACCTTGATATAAAAAATCATGTTGCCCTTAAAAGATATAAGCTCACAAGAAGAAAGCACCCCTTTGCCGATAAGTTTTCCGGCTCTATTGCTGATGCTCTCGCTTACGAAAAGGATTTGCTTGCACCGCTGAGACAGCGTGCCGACTATGTTGTGGACACCTCCGATTTAACTTCAAATCAGCTTCGCAGCCGTCTTACCCAAATACTTTTGGGCGACGACAGAGCGATTATGAATATTCACGTTATGTCCTTTGGCTTTAAGCACGGTATTCCCACCGACGCTGATTTTGTTCTTGACGTGCGTTGTCTGCCCAATCCCTATTGGGTTGAATCTCTGCGCAGTAAAACAGGACTTGACCAAGAGGTTGAGGATTATGTTTTCAGCTTTGATGAGTCACATCAGCTGCTTGAAAGGCTTGAGGGATTTCTTGATTTTCTCAATCCTTTATACATAAAAGAGGGCAAAAGCCAGATTGTTGTAGCAATCGGATGCACCGGCGGAAATCACAGAAGCGTGGTTATTGCCGAGGCACTGGCAAAATATTTTTCAAAACGCTGGGAAAACGTTACGGTTAATCACAGGGATATAGACAGAAATTAAAGCATAATGACATTTTCATCACAGGTAAAAAACGAGCTGACAAAAATTGAATATACTAAAAACTGCTGTAAAAAATGTCTTTTGTACGGACTGGCACTGTTTGGTAAAAGCTTTTCATCAAGCAGTGTTTCTCTCCAAACGGAAAATGAAAACACGGCGATGCTTTATAAACGCTTGTTAAAGGAGCTTTGCAATATTGATTCTAATATTGTAAAAAGTCCTTCCGGCAGGAATTTTACCGTAACCGTTCCAAGCAAAGGCGACGCCGCAAAGCTTATGATGTATTTTATGCACGACAGCTCGGAAACTTCTCTTAAAGTAAATGTTTCAAACTTCGTCTGCCCCCAGTGTCAAAACGCATTTTTTGCAGGTGCGTTTCTTGCCTGCGGTACTGTTTCAAGTCCGCAAAAGGACTATCATCTTGAGTTTTGCATTGCGTACAGAAATCTGTCAAAAAGCTTTGTCACCGTTTTGCAGGAGGCGGAGCTGTCCCCTAAAGTCACCACAAGAAAAGGCTATAACATAGTCTATTTTAAAGAGAGCGAGGCAATCGAGGATTGCCTTTATCTTATGGGTGCGTCGGCGGCAATGTTTGATATGATGAATATAAAAATCATAAAGGATATACGCAACAAAGCCAACAGAAAGGCAAACTGCGAAACCGCTAATATAGAACGGACGGTAAACGCCGCCGTCGGTCAGATTGAAGCAATAGAAAAAATCAAAAAGGCGAAAAAATTTGACAGTCTTTCTCCTGCGTTAAAGGAGATGGCAAAAATCAGATGTGAAAATCCCGACGCAAGCTTAGGCGAGCTTGCAGGTATGTTTGAGCCGCCTCTTTCAAGAAGCGGAGTAAATCACAGACTGAATAAGCTTGTATCCTTTGCGGATTCAATCAAATAATTAATAAGGAAAATAATATGTTTACTCATTTGCACGTTCACACACAGTTCAGCCTGCTGGACGGCGCCTGCCGTCTCGGCAATCTTGTGTCACGTGCAAAGGAGCTGGGAATGACGCACCTTGCAATTACCGATCACGGTAATATGTACGGTGCCGTTGATTTTTATAAAGAGTGTAAAAAACAGGGGATAAAGCCCATAATCGGATGTGAGGTTTACGTTGCCCCCAGAACCAGATTTGACAAGGACAAAGCCCTTGATAAAGAATACAATCACCTTATCCTGCTGGTGAAAAATGAAACAGGATACAAAAATCTTATTAAAATGGTATCGGCAGGCTTTACCGACGGATTTTATTTTAAACCCCGTATTGACCGTGATTTGCTTGAAAAATATCACGAGGGACTTATTTGTACCTCTGCCTGCCTTGTGGGCGAAATACCGCAAAAATTACTTCAAAAGGATTATGACGGCGCAAAGCGTGAGGCACTTTGGTTTTACGATGTTTTCGGCGAGGGCAATTACTATCTTGAGGTGCAGGACCACGGAATACCCGAGCAAAAAATTGTGCTTGACGGAATTAAGCGCCTTCACAGCGACACCGGTATTCCTCTTGTGGCTACAAACGATGTTCACTACGTAAACCGTGAAGATGCTAAAATTCAGCAGGTGCTTATCTGTATTGCCACAAACCACGTTTTAGGCGAGGACACGGGGCTTGAATTTCACAGTGATAATTTTTATCTTAAATCCGAGCAGGAAATGCGTGAGATTTTCTCCGACATTCCCGACGCCGTTGACAATACGCAGATTATTGCCGATAAATGCAGCTTTGATTTTGAATTCGGCAGTACAAAGCTGCCGTATTTTGAAACCCCCGGCAATATGGACCATTTTGAATATTTTAGGCAAAAATGCTACGAGGGACTTTATAAAAAATATTCGCCAAATCCCCCTGAAAGCTATGTAAAACGCCTTGAATACGAGTTTGAAACCGTTAATAAAATGGGATATACCGACTATTATCTGATAGTGCAGGATTTTGTGGCTTTCGCAAAGTCAAAGGGTATTCCCGTAGGACCGGGCAGAGGCTCCGGCGCAGGCTCAATCGCCGCCTACTGTATCGGAATTACCGATATTGACCCTATGAAATACGACTTGATTTTTGAGCGATTTCTCAATCCCGAGCGTGTTTCAATGCCCGATTTTGATATAGATTTCTGCTACGAGCGCAGGCAGGAGGTTATAGATTACGTTACCGAAAAATACGGCGCCGACCACGTTGCGCAGATTGTAACCTTCGGTACTCTGCAAACACGAGCCGCAATACGTGATGTAGGCAGGGCAATGGGTATGCCCTATGCGGAGGTTGACGCCGTTGCAAAAATGGTGCCTAACAGCTTTCACATCACGATTGACGAGGCAGTCAAAAAGAGCAGTGACCTTCGCCGTGTTATGCAGGAAAATCCGCAGGTTAACGAGCTTATTGAAACTGCGAGAAAGGTGGAGGGTATGCCCCGAAACACCTCAACCCATGCCGCCGGCGTAGTTATCACTCACGACCCCGTATCAGCTTATGTGCCGTTGGCAACAAATGACGGACTTGTTGTAACCCAGTATATTATGACTACCCTTGAGGAGCTGGGCTTGCTTAAAATGGATTTTTTGGGTCTGCGTACTCTTACGGTAATTAACGATTGCGCCAAAGCAAGCGGTGTTGATATTGACTCCATTCCCATTGACGACGAAAATGTATATAAGATGTTTTCAAGAGGGCAAACCGAGGGCGTATTTCAGTTTGAATC
>JBJEPO010000021.1:0-23545 GCA_051881275.1 Eubacterium sp.
ACCTCACCGGCTTTATATTTTTTGATATATTTATCAATATGGTTAACCTCTGCCTGAGCAAAAAGGCGCTGTCTTTTTTGAAGCTCTGCTTTGATTGATTTAAGGGAACGGTCAATTTCCTTACCGTCAATATTTGTAATTGCACCTACGAGGTGAGGCAAATCCTTAAACTGATTAACCATACCGCCTCCCTTAAAGTCAATAATTACAAAACCGACTTCATAGGGGTGGAACAATATTGACATTGACAAAATATATGTCTGAAGTATCTCGGATTTACCGGAGCCTGTTGTACCTGCTACAAGACCGTGAGGACCGTGAGCTTTATCGTGCAAATCCAATGTAATTACGCCGCTCTTTGACACGCCCAAGGGTGCCGCCATTGATTTGAACACCTGGGATGAATTCCAATTTTTAGCCAAATCAATGTCGTCAACCGCAATTATATTCAAAAGCTTAAACAGGGAGATATTCTTAGTGAGCGTTCCCTCAAGGGATATTTCCTCGGTATAGACGGGAGCAAGAATGTCAACAATTCTCTGCGCCTGGGCATCGGATACTGTTGTGTATGTAATTTGAACTGACTTGCTTTTGTCGGCAGTATCAATATATATGGCATTTGAATTGTCTTTTACATCAATCAGATAACCGCATCCCAAGGCAATGTCTGCTTTTTCATTTGCAAAGAAAATAAACGTAACGCCCAAATCCTTTGCTTTATCAACAAATTTTGAAACCGGATGATTTTTAAATCCGTACTCGTCGTAAAGAAAAACCACAAATCTCTGCTCAAAATTCTTGTTTTGCTCTCTGATTGTCAGCTCCTTATACAGATATTCAAAAATAATATTTTTGCTCTCGTCGTCGCAAACAATATTTCTTACACCTATAACATCGTTATAAACATGCGGTAACATTCTAAGCCAATAAACCTTGCTTTTGTTTTTCTTTTCAGCTACAAAAAACAATTTTACATCTGACTGGAACTGCCTTGCACAGATGTCAATAATGAGATTTTTCATTATATTAAATCTGTACTGCTCCTGTCCGATAACTCCGATTGCGTTTACTGATTTTAAATCACAGATAACAGGTGAAGTATGGAGATATTTATACTCGTCATATAACTGCTTAGGCTTTTCCTGAAGGTCGTCCTCAACCTCAAGGCGTTCCTGTTTTTTATAATCAATCTCTCTTTTAGCTTCAACATCGCCGAGCCCGAGACGAACAGTGAGAAAATCCTCGTCCTCACTTGTTCTGTCAAACAAATCCGAAGAAAAGCTGTTAAAATTGCTTGTTTCAATTTCCGGAGAAATAAAAATCTCTTCACGAACAGCCTCTTCTTCTGCACGGCACTGTTCAATTTCAACTCTTTTGTTGCTGATGTACTGATTATATTTTTCTATACGTTCCTTTGAATTATCTTTAAAGTCCTTCTTGCCTTGAATTATACTGACAATAGCAGTAATAACTCCGACACCGCTTGAAACAAGCATAAACGGGGAAACGGAAAACATTCCGATACCGGCAACAATCATAACCAAAGACGGAAGAAGACGGGTAAAAATATTGCTCTTTGGCTTTTGAGGCTTTGCCGGAGGGTCCAGCACTTCAATTTTTTCATCGTTAATAACTGATTTTACACGGGTGTTTCTATTAAATTTAGGATAATTTCTGGCGGGCGGTTTGTCACTGAAGGTAAGATTAGAGACGATGTCATTTCCTGTTTGAGTCATCAGCCTGCCGTTTTTGTAATAAAAGCTGAAATCTGCAATAGAAATAAAATCGCCGTTTTTGATAATTTCCTTGTTGGATGCTTTTTTACCGTTATGATAAACTCCACAGCTGCACTGATTAATCAAAAGAACCAAATTTTCGCCTTTCTTCTGAAGGGCAATGCTGTCATTTTGTACATAACGGCTGCTGAGCATAATGTTGCTGTTACCGGCACTGCCGATTGTGATCATATTTACACCGGAAATATCAATTGCTCTGTCATAATTCTTTTTACCGTTGTCAAAATCGTATAAAAATTCCGCTTTAAACACTTCCTGGTCGGAATCACGGTATTTTATTGAAAATGTGTCTCCGTGTTTAAGCGGCTTTGATATAAGCTTTCTTACATCACCGGCATCAACATAAATATTATCGGAGCATACAATCTGCCATGTGTTATTCTTCTTTGACAAATCAATCTGAAATGACTCAAAAAAGTCCTCTTTATAAAGCCTGACATCGCAGGAAATATCCATTCCGATTTTCATATATTCACAGTCAACCGGCAGTTGTATTTCTTTATATACTTTTTTACTTGATAATTTAATAATATATCCGTATTCCATAGCAGACTCCTGTTATTCGGTATAATTTATAACTGTTCCGTTTCGTACTCCGAAATCGGCTAATACTTTATTGCCTTTAAGGAGAGCGATAGGATTTTCCGATTTAAGATAGCAATTTGAAACATCCGATGTGTCAATGCCTAAATCAAATGCTGTATTTAATGCGTTTACCAAATCGTTTGCTGAAATATCAAGAGGAATTTCCAAATCAATTTCGCTGTTTCTCTTTTCCACTTTAAAAACAACAATTGCCTTATTTTCCATACTAAATCTCCTATATTATCAAAAATGACAGCTTTTGTATTCCGGCATCACCCGAAATGCTATCAAGCTTTACTCTGTCAATATCTTCAATATGTTTAACATATTCATTTACTTTAAATGCCGGCTTTACAGCATCACCGGTCAGTGCATTATATTTGCTTTCAGCAAAGTCATTGCATACAAAGAAATACTTTTCCGGGTCTGTGCAATTCATATTTTTAACAAGCATATTAACAGCATTAACAGATGATTTGCTTTGTGTTGTAATTATAAACACCTTGTCCGCCATGGTAATCAGCGAGGCTTTATTGGTATCAAAAGCCGTATCTGCATCAATAATAATCACATCGTACTGTTTTGTTGCTTTTGCTGATTTGATAATTTTTTCATAAATATCAAATCCGATATTCAATGATGAAAGAGACGCACCGAAAGGCGGAATATAATCAAATCCTTCGTTTCGCACGGCGTATTTGATACTATTGAAAATATTAGAATCTGCATTCATCAACTCGGTGTAGATATTACCGGGCACGGGAGCGGTATTGTTGAGATAGAACTGAAAGGAATTTACTCTGTGAGCATTAATATAAAGCACTTTTTTGTAATTCTTTGCAATACAGAGGCTTACACCCATTGCCAAGGTGGTTTTGCCCACGCCTCCGGCATTTGAGTAAAACAGTACAACAGATGTTTCCTTTGATGTATCTATTCCGGTACGTATTACGCCTCTGCTGGTGGCAACAACCTGGTTGTATATTTCGTTGGGATTGGAGTATTTAAATATTTTTTTAATATCCAAATCCTCGGTACCGGTGTCATCTATACTTTCCGTCAGCACAAAAATATTTGAAATATTATGCTTTTGCAAATCCCTAAAATATAAATCTTCGCTTACGATAAGAATTTCTGCACTTTGAGGTGACGCAAAATGGCTGTTAAAATATTCCGTGTCGGAAATTGTCTCAAGCTCAATCTTATCGTCAAGCTCCTCTAAAAACTTTATTTCAAGAGAAGACAGATACATTTCTTCGGTATCTGCGATAACAATTCTCGGTTTTCCCATATCTGTCGCTCCTACATTTTAATTATAAAATTGCTGTTGGCAAGGCGTATTATATCTCCGTTCTTAACGGGATGAGGCTGAAGGTCCGTAAGCTTTACACCGTTAATATATGTACCGTTAGTGCTGTTTTTTATACCGTTTCCGTCGATAAGAAAATATTGATTGTTTTGGAAAACGAAACGGCAATGAACCCTGCCTATTGCTTTGTTAAAATCAACAACACCGTTAACCTTTTGCGGATTTTTGCCGATAATATATTCGGCTCGGTCAATTTTAAGCTTTAAGGGATTTGAGGGGTCGGTTGATTTCAATGTTGCAGACGGCTGTGACTCTGAACCGTGACCGTCTTTAATGACATTTGAAAATCCGGAAAGTCCCATTGTGCTGATTTTTTTGTAAAGCTCCTCCAATGAGAGCGTTCCGTTTGATAAAAGCGAGCTTATGTCGTTCATTTTTGTATTAACAAAGGCCGGAGTTGAAGCTATAACCTTTATTAAATCCGTTCTCAAATCATTTTCAAAAGCCGATAAATCCTCGCTCGTTCCGTTAACCGGCAGATATATTAAGCTTACAGAAAATGTATGTGTATCTATAAAAATCCTATTAAATGACAAATCCAGCTTTGTGCTTGATAAAAATCCGTTATTCTTTACTTCAATTACTGATTTCAGAATGTTTGATATAATTGTAATAAATGCATCCGAATCAATCAGGTTAATCATATTTTGCAAACTTTTGCGTCCCGACGTAAAGTAAATCAGTTTGATTTTTCCGTTGTGCAAAACCTTTGCACATTTAATAAAACGATTTTTCTCACTGCCGGTAATTACTTTGTATTCCGTCATATTAAATAATTCGGAATTATTTAATATATAGGCAGTGTTTTTTGAATTCTTTACCGGCATTATTTGTCCGGATTTTATTAATTCCTTCATAGTAATTCCTGTAGCCTTTCACACAAATCACATCTTAAAAACATAAATATGAGCTTTTAATAAAAACGCATATTTATATCTTTAAATCTTCATTTACTGTACAGGGCGCATTAAACGCCCTGTACAGTATTGTCAGAACAGATAATTATTCTGCACTTTCTGTTGCTTCGCCGTCGTCTTTTTTGCGTCTTTTAACAGCAATTAATACGATTGCTGCAACTGCAAGCACTGCCACAGCGGCAATAATTATCCAGAACAGAGGAGATTTTGACCAAATTACAAGCTTGTTTGTTGATACCGTGATATGATCAAAGAAAACATATCCGGGCTTAAAGCTTTTCTTGTCGCTTGTATCTGTTATATTTCCTGCCTTGTCCTTAACAACAATTCGGAAATTCTGAACATCCGATGACATATCAAGGTCAAAGCTGCATCCGTCAAAGAAATTTGCATCGGTAAATTCACTGTTTTTCTCGTTGTATGTATATGTAACGGGCTTATTGCTGTCATTTACGTAAATTTCCACACTGTCAAGCCTCATAAGATCTTCAACAGCAAAATTAACGGTAAGCTTATCGCTTTCTACTGTTGCCTGTTCATTTTTCATGGTAACCTTTTCAATATCGGGAGAATAGTTTACAGAAACGATTTCAGGCTTAGTACGGTCAATCTTAAACTCTGCGGTACATACATCATAGTCAACCGTCTGGGATTTTATTTGAGCTTCATCTTTTGATGAAACACGGATGTTATAAACGCCGTCCTGCTTGAAATTATCTGTGAAAATTGTATAAGCATTTCTTGACCAGGAGGCCTTGCTCTTTTTCTTGCTTGTATTTATGGTATAATCCTTGTCTTTAACAAGATTTACTGTATCGTTATCTCTGATAATTTCAACAGTCTGCGATTTAACATCAGTAGGATTGTACTCATAAATGGTAATATCGTTGCTCAAATCCTTAACATCGGCATTTGTATAGCCTTCGTTATCGGTAATCATTGAACAAAGGTCATCACTGAAGGTATATACGCTACCGTAGCGGTTTACGGAGAACACAATGATATTGGCATTTGTGTCATAGGCATTGCCTGCTTTGTCCTTTGCCTCAATCTTAAGGGTGTAAAGACCGTCGTTTTTAACTCCGTCCTTGTCCTTTTTAGGAATACTGATTGTGGCGGTAGTATTTTCACTTCCTGAAGAAGGCTTAACAAACTGATTTGTTACATCTTCATCTGTTTCAATTTTGGAAATATCCATATTGTCGCCCGGTTCAGCGTCTTTGTTATTGCTTTCACCGTCAACAATTACACGATTTCTTGCAAGTTTAATGTTGAAGTTATCAATGTTGATATCATCAATTTTAATTGTTATTTTTACATCATCTGAGTCGGCTTTGCCCTCTGCTTTACCAAGAACCTCACCGTCCTTAATGCCTGTAACCGTTACAATGTTTTCGCAGGTTTTATCTACCGTAAACTCTTTTGGAGCAACGCTTGAACCGTAATTTACGTTCTTTTCCTTATTGCCTGCCTTATCGGTCATTGTAATATCAAACTTGTAGTCGCCGTTAGCATTATAATGAATAGTTGCGGTATGAATATCTCCGCTGTTTTTCCATGTAACAGCCGGATTTGCGATTGTTTTATTTGAAAGAGAAGATGCTTGTGTGATAATCACACGCTTAACATCAAAATTATGCTCCTTTACGGTAATGGTGGCAGTTCTGTCTGCCTTGAAATACTTACCGTTCTGTGCGGAGTTGTTGCTGTAAGAAACATTAATGGTAGGTTCGGTTTTATCAACAACAAACGCTTTAGGTGCGACGGAATCCTTTGTGTCAACAGAGGCTTTTTTGTTTGCCCTGTCGGTATATGCAACATTAAAGGTATAAACGCCGTCGTTCTTATAGGTGATTTTGTATGTGTACTGAGTTGCGTCGCCGTTTCCGGTCTTGTCCTTTTTGGTGCAGCCCTTATCAATAACAGCAGGAGCCTCGCCTTCGGCGTTCTTTACTGTGAATTTAACGTCCTCTGTATTAAAGTTTCTCTCTGTAACAACAATGGTTGCAGTTCTGTTCTTTTTAAAGTATGTACCTGTGCCTGACTTTGTATCGCCGTCGTTATTATCATAGGTAACGGTAATGGACGGTGCGGTTTTATCAATACCGAACACATAGTAATCGTAAGATTTATTTCCTGCATTGTCGGTAAGCTCAACAAGCAGGACCATATCGTTGTAATTACCGCTGACAGAAATATTCTTAGTCATCTTAGTAACAAGATTTTCGTCTCTGCCGTCATTTGGAACAGTCCAGCCGTTGCTTTCAGCTTCAAATGAGCCGTCGTTTGAAATGGCGGTGGTTGCGCCTCTTTGCTCGCCGCCCTCAATAATTGTGTACGTTACCATACTGATACCTGAATATGTATCCTCAACAGTAACGCCGAAGGTTACATCTTCACCGTAAAGAGGAACCTGACCTTTGCCTATGGAAGTAACATAATCCATGTCAGCGTCCTTAACAGCATTCTCGTCACCTGCGTAAGAATATTTAGAAGCATTATTCTGTGTGTAGCTTGTTTTAGGAGCTACGATTTCAATGCCGGAGGTGTCGCTGTGCTTTGAAGAGGATTCAACTACCGAACCATCGGGATGAACATATTTGTCAGTTTCATTTTCAACATTATCAGTTGCTTTAGCGTAAATCTGTCCCTTGAAATTCGGACCTATTTCAAATGAAACCGTATTGTTTTCATCAACAGCTTCAGTGCCTTCATACTTGGTTGTTCCGTCAACATCAACTGCTTTATAAGTAATTGATTTAATACCTGATGAAATTTCATTTTCTCCCGCTGTATCCTGTGCAGTAATTGTTACTGTAACAGTTGTTTTGAAGTAGAAGCCATAAGGCATAGCGTCAATTTCGTCCTTAAGCTCACTTGATTTTCCATTGTCTATATCAAATGAAAATTCGGTAATTGTAGGCATTGTTTTGTCAACATAAATTGTGTATTCTGCTTCATCTGATACATTACCGGAATTATCTGTTGACTTTGATTTTATTACATACTTACCATTAGAATCCGCTACAATGTCCGTTAAATCAAGAGTGTATGTGTATTTTTTCAAAGTATCTGACGCTGTTTTTTCGTCATCTTCTGCTAAATCCACAGACATACCGGTCTTTGTTATTGTTTTTTCTTCCTTACCAATTACGGTGATTTCATAGCCATAAAGTCCGGAATCCGTATCCGAAAAAGTCAAATCAACGGTAGGATTGCTATTTGAGATAAGTGTATCTTCATCTTTTTGATAAAGCTTTGTTGATGAGTTGTTTTTATATTCATCATTTAGTGAAATAAGTGTTGTAGGCTTATTTTCCTCAATCATTACAATATCAACAACATCAGTATTTGATCCAATATTTGAATTAGCTGTTGTTGCAAGCAAATAATCAGTCGTGTTGCCCAATTTGTCGGAAAGCTGATAATAAATTGTTCCTTTAAACACGCCTTCTGCATAAGCTTCACTGTCACAGGGTATTTCAATTACAGCTTTGCCTTCACTGTTAATTTTAGCTGATGAAAACGCTGTAACATCATCTATGGTTTTTCCTTCGGGTACAAGCTTAATACGAGCAACAGAATTGTCGTTATCAAAGCCTGCACCTAAATCCTCGGCTGTAACAGTAGCCGAAATTTTGTTGCTTAACCATTTTCCAAAGCTGATTTTATTAATAATTCTTGCAAATACATTGTCGTTTTCGTTCGTAAATTCAATTTTACTTAATACAGGTGCAGTAGTATCATTTTTAACTGTTACTTGTTTTGTTTCCGATACATTTCCGACTCTGTCTGTCGCAGTTATTGAATATGTTACATCGCAGGTTAAATCAAGAACAGGCTGTGCCTTAAATGAGTATTTTCCGGTTGTATTATCATAATCAACTGCTACGCTTTCATTAACTTGAATATTTGAAGCGTTTTTATATTTTCTGGTAACAGAAACTGCCGAATTTTCAACTCCTGAGCAAAATTCAACATCTTTATATTTCTCTAAGGGGTCAACAACATCAAATTCTATTACCTGCTCTTTGTTGGTATAGTCTATGTTGTTTATTTCACTAATGGTGGGTTCTTTTGAATCAAAGAAAACATTTATATCTCCGTTAATTTGATATACCGGTGATTTCCAACCGGTACGAAATTGGATTTTTGTAACAGTATTTGATGATTTTAATCCAATTGTGCCATTGCTTGTATTGATGAATTTTGAGGAATTGGTAGTATTTGTGTCTCTGTAACAACTAATTCCATTTTTGGGCTTTAATGTAGTGCCGTTTGCATTAATAGAATCATTCAATTCTATCTTTGCACTGTTTCCTGCTTTTACATAGTAATTGCCGCTGTTTTTTACGGAATTGCTTACAGTAATACAATCATCAATATTTACATCATTTAATATTGTAACCTTGGAGAAATCAGCAATAATTTCTGTTTCGCCGGTTACGGTAAATTTATATGTTGCGCTGTTGCTGCCTGCTTTGAATGTAATATCATCTTCTGAAACGTCGGTGCCGTTATTAGTAACATTTACAAGCGCAAACTCTTCAGACTTGGGAGCAAATTCAACCGTTACCTCGGAGCCGTATTGTACAGCATCAAAGTCTGCTGCTCCTGACAGACTAACATCGCCTCTGGTTTCCTGACCATCTACTGTCTTAGCAGAAACTTTAAATGTATCAAGGGCAAATGTTGCTGTTATTTTGTGAGTATCATCTGTAATATCTGAATTTGTAATTGCGTACTTGTTGTTTATAACCTCATCGGTTTTATCATCTGTATCAAACATAAATTTGTCCAAATGATAATGTTCTTTAGGATTAAATGTGATTTCGGTTTTTTCAGATGATTTATCAATTACAACAACATCTTTGTTGTTAATATTGCTTACAGGTGTTATTGTACCGTTACCGTCTACTTCAACGCTGATTGTATATGTAATAGGTGTTGTTTTGATTTCAACATCATCTTTTACAGTATAAAAATATGCAATTTCGCTGTCGTCATAGGTAAAGCCGCTGTCGTCACTTAGTTTATAATTATCTTTTAACTTTACTTTGATTTCAGTATTAACATCAACCGTGTCACCGGTGGTCAATTTTTCGCTTCCTGCCCAAACAGTAGCATTATCATCAAAAACTACCTTTGGGTTGTCCTGCATTTTAATTTTAAGACCATCTGCTGCAGTTGAAGATGTAATTATAGCAGAATCCTTATTATCTCTGTATCCTGAAGCAGATACTTCATAATCAAGCTTCAACTGAGCATCCGGATTTGTTTCAAAATATGAAATAACACCGGAGAGTGATGTGTTACCGCTGCTTGAAGATGTTAGCGTTGTTTCGCTGATTACCGTACTGCCTAAAGCTACATCCGTGCCGGATATTTTAATTTGAGCATTGCTTATACCGTTATCACTTGAATCAACTACGCTGATATCAAAATTGTCTGCGGCAAAAGCACTGAACAAACCTGCCGGCAATATTGACATAACCATAAGCAATGCCAAAATAACCGCAATCAGTTTTTTTGTGGTTTTCTTTTTACTTTCCATTTTGAATCTCCTTTTTATTTATTACAACGGATTAGATAATCTCGTCTGTATGAACTATAATTATATTTTGCAGCATATTGAACCTTACTGCATTGGGGTTTAATGCCTCATTAATCTGAGCGTCTGACAAAAACTGTGTGCCATCGCTCAAAACCTCGGTGCCGCCGCTGTCATAGCTGAGAGGCTGAGTGGCATTGGGGTCGTTCAAAATCTCGGTCGGACCTGCACCTACTCCCATTTTTCTTGTTGCGTCTAAATCAACAAGAACCTCTGTGGCTTCACCGGGAAGCTGACTTTTAGGCGGAATACCGCTCGGTGATGCTTTTTGCTTTTGCCTTTTGGGCTTTTGCGGAATATCCATAGGCTCGGTGGTTTTTCCTCTTTCCTGTGCAATAGGATGAGGTCTGTATGATTTTTTACCGGACTTTTCATTTTCAGAACGCATTTGCTCGATAGATTTTCTTGCGTTTCTTCCGGATAAATCACCGATAACCTTTGGAATTTTAAATATGATAAAGCACACTATACCGAAAACTAATGCGGCACCGGCGAGGCAAAACGTAACTATTGATACAATCTTTAACGCCTGTGCCAGCTGAGCGTAATCCGTTGAGCCGGTCCTTGCCGCCATTGTAATTAATAAACCGTACATTTTGTCCCTCCTATTCAATATGTGCGTAATGAGTTGTGACCGTATTTCTGACATTATCAATATTATCAATAACATACTGACGGGTTTGATAAAGCCTGGACTCTTTGTTTCTGTCCTCCGTGACGTCATTAACCTTTTCTTCAATAATATCAAGCATTGCGTTAACCGTATCTTCTTCTACTGCACCGTAATGCGGATCGGCAATATCACTAATGTTGGCATTAATAAAATCAAGAACGGATTTATACATCGCACATTTTACAAAGGGTGCCTTTTCCTTATCATAGCTATCGTAATTATCAATAGCCTCAATGCACTCATTCATTGATTTGAACATATCGGCATAAAGCTCTTTATAGTCGGTTGCGTCAACGCTGTTTTTGGAATCCTTTTTGTAAAATTCGCAAATTTTGTAAAAGCTCTTTGCCCTTTCCGAATCCTTATACCCGCCGTCCTGTATGGCTGCAAAGTAATTAATAGCCTTTAATGCTCTGTCGCTTGTGCTTGAATTATTATCAATGTTGTAATACAGGAACATATCAATGCCGGCTTTATAGGAAATTTCTGCAAAGGCGTCACTGTAAACCTTATCCTTGTAAGTTGATTTGTAGGCATTATATAAATTACTAAAGCCCTGTGCTTCCTTTTCGCTTATATTATCGTCGGAAATAATAAAATCAAGAAAATTATCGTAGGCACGTCGGTCCTGATTATCAATTTTTATAGCACTTTGAATATTCTCTGCCGCCGTATCATATCCGGCGCCCGTTATTTCAATTAATTCATCATAATTATTTCGCTCTGCCTTATTGCTCAAATTTCCTGTAACCAATCCTGTTACAGCAAATATAACAGCCATACAAATTGAAATAATAAAGGTTGAAAGCTTACGCTTTTGCTTTTTCTTATATGCTTCGCCCTCTTCCTCGTAATGCTCAAGGGCATACATAAGCTCGTTACAGTTTTGGTAACGGTCCTCAATTCTTGTAGCCGTACATTTTTCAATAATCTGCTCAAGTCCGGCTGACAGCTCCGGATTCCACTGACGGATAGGAGCATAAATATAATCGGCAGGACGGGGGTCAACGCCTGTCAGCAAATGATGCAGAGTCATACCGAAAGCATAGATATCCGACTGGATAACAGTATGTCCTTTATACTGCTCGTCGGGGGCATAGCCTCGTGTACCGAGAACCTCGGTATCCGCAAGGTTTTTATCCTTGTACTCTCTTGCGATACCGAAATCTATGATTTTGATATTACCCTCAGGTTTAAGCATAATGTTGGCAGGCTTCATATCACGATAAATGATAGGCGGTTTTTGAGAATGTAAATATCCCAAAGCATCACATATTTGCTTTGCCCAATCTATTACCAAATCCTGCGGCTGTGCACCGTATTCGTTAATAACCTTGTCAAGAGATTCACCCTCAACATAGTCCATAACTATATAAATGTATTCACTGTTCCTGTTATCAATAATATCTACTATTCGCGGAATTGCAGGGTGGTCCAGCGATTTCATCATCTCGGCGTCGGCAGGTACTTCATTGATAACCTCTTCGTGATTTTTGTCAAATCCTTTTCGCTTTATTTCCTTAACAGCCCACTGCTTATTAAGACGTTTATCCATGGCAAGATAAACGATTGACATACCGCCTTTGCCTATTTGCTTTAATATTTCATATTTACCGTCAATTACGGTTCCTATTTGTGTTGCCACCTTTGCACCTCCTACATTACACTTTTCAAAAGTGCAACCGTGATATTATCTCTCTCATTTCTCTTTTTAACTGTGTCTATCAAAAAACGGCTATTGTTGTTCATTAAGTCAATATCAGTTAGATTTACGGGATTAAAATTCTCATAAAAATCATTCTCGTTGAGAACGTGACGGAAGCCGTCTGAGCAAGCCATAAAAACTGTATTTGGCATAACAGTACCGTGACCGTATTCCGGATTTACCTCACGGGAGGCACCTACACACTGAAGCAGCATATTCCTTTTCGGGTGAACCGCCGCTTCCTCAGTAGTCATACGTCCGGCTTTTATTTCTCTGTTAATAAAGGTTTGGTCTTCAGTCAGCAGACGCACACCCTGTGAGATTTCATAAATTCTTGAATCTCCCACATTAACCGTCATATAAGTGTTATTTACGATTAAAATTCCGCAAACGGTAGTGCCCATTTGATTACAGTCGCCCTGTTTGCTGTACTGAATAATTCGGTGATTTTCTTCTCTGATTATTCTCGTCCATTCCTGCGCCGTTTTTTGCGGGGAAAAACCGCTTATACATTTAGGCAATTCATTTTCAAACCAATGTGAAAATCTGCGTATTAGTGTGGCGCTGGCAAGCTCACCTTTTACAAGTCCGCCCATTCCGTCGCACACAAGCATCATTGCCGCCTGACCTATTCCTTCAAATTCGGCAATTTTAAGACAGGCGCTATCCTGATTTACTTTTTTTACAATACCCACATCAGTGTTAACTGTTCCAAAATACCTCATACGGTAAATCTCCTAATTCATATAAATATTTACACCCTTTGGATTTTCGCCAAACTGATTTGGACCCGGCTGACTGTCCTGGCAATACCATATAATCAGCATAATTGCTCCTGCAATCGGAATAAGTCCAAAGAAAATCCAGTACCAATCCTTACCTATATCGTGAAGTCTGCGCACAATAAGTGAAAGCATAGGAATTATTATTGCCAGTACATAAACACCATAGAGTGCTGAGACTACAAACTTAACAATCGGAATTGCCATAAAAACACCTGCAACGGTACCGATTATTATATTCATTAAGAATACATACCAATATTCGCTTCGTCTGGCTCTGCCGTTAAAATTAGCATAATTTTTCCAAAACTTTTTGTAGCACCCAATCAATGAGGGCTCTTCTGTACTCGGTGCCGAAGAAGCATTATATACTCCTCCGCCATACGAGGAGTTGCCGTTTGAATTGAATTGATTACTGTTGTAATAGGCATCATTGCCATTGTTATAAATAGGATTTGATGTTGTGTTAAACACAGGATTTTTGTAAGCGTCATGCACATCAGATGCAACAGTATTTGCAGAATTTTGATTTGTATGATGCGGTTCAACAGGAACGCCGTTAAAATTCAAATCATTTACCGGAGGAGTAAAGGTATCGTTTTCATCAAGCAAACCGGTATCACCGAAATTATCGGATTCATTATCGTCCTCTTGAAGAAGTCCTGTGTCACCGAAATCATCGGCAGGACTTACAGCCTCCTCGTTGAGAAGTCCTGTTTCATCCATATCATCAACGGTTGTAGCACAATTAGGGCAAAAAACAGCATCGTCCGGAATTACGCTATTGCAATTTTTACAAATCATAGATTATATCCTCCCATACATCAATAAAACATATAAAAAAGGTCTTCGGCATACGCCTTATCCCTATTTGTTACGGTAATACTTACATAACAATCACCGATTTTTGAAACAGCAATAAGCTGGTTAATTTCGTTGCCGTAAGCATTTGCATTAATTGTTGCCAAAGAGTATTTATTACCGTTTATTTCTGCTTCTCCGGCGTTTGAATTCTTGTCGTCCACTATAACTCCCTGAGCCAAATACTCTTCTTCAACTGCATCTAAGGTTATATCTAAAAAAGCATCTGTACTCAAAACAAGGCCATTAGACGGAGCTATTTGAACTAATATATTCTCGTTTGTCATTTGATCATAAACGACCAAGTCGGCATAACATGTAGTTTTTGAATCAATTATTATTGGCTTACCCGTTTCTGTATCAATTGAATACCCGGTAAAATAATCCGTAACCTCTTCATCCGATAAAAACGTCCATTCCTGAGACGGTAAATCAAAATGGAGATTGGCAAAATCATTTGAATATGTATTTCCATCAATATAAGCAAACGACAATTCATTGGATTCACTTTGGGAATAACTGCTATTCCCTGCTTCTTCCGGGTTTTTTTCAGCCTTTGACCTAATAACAATAGCCGGAATGGAAACCACGAGAGCCACCACTAAAACCACCGCAATCACTATTGCCGCTATTGCACCATTGCTGATTCCTTTCTTTGCTTGGGGTGCTGACGGCTGAATTGCAGTATTTTGATAACCGTTTACTCCGGCGCTCATATTTGAATTAAATGAAGTATTGCCGTTATACATGCCTTGTTGCTGAGGCGACTGAAAATTCGGATTGCCTTGATAATTCATATTTGGCTGTGCCGGCTGACTTTCCGCACCGCAGTTAAGGCAAAATCTTTGATTGTCCTCCATTTGCGCACCGCAGGATTTGCAAGTTTTCATAATATTTTCCTCACTTTACGTGAAATTCAAAGGGTTCGTTGGCAAGCATTATTGCATCGCCGTCGGAAAGTTCAAACTGAACGCCCGGGGGAACAACAGTTCCGTTAACAAAGGTATGATTTGTTGAGTTGTTATCCTTTATGTAATAACGTCCGTTCTGGGTTATTATATCTGCGTGTATTCTGCTGACAGCATTGTTGTTTACAACAAAATAATCAACATAGCTTTTCTCTTTACCTACTCTGAATACAGGCTTATTTATGTCTGCTCTTTCAAATGTATTAAGTCTTATAATATACGGATACGACGGCGTTGGGTCATCAAGCACATCTGTGCCGTCATTGAGAACAGTTGTAGCACCGCTTCCGTCATCTTCTTCCTCATATAAAACATCGGTATCTCCGGCAGGGTCAAAGAAGCTTGGCGGTTGGGGAGGTGTATATACTTTTTCAGGAGGTGTGTCAGTATAGTTATTACCTTGATTATCTCCGCTGTTTACATCCGTTTGGGTCTTTTCATCAAAATAATTCCAGCCTTCACGCTTAAGCACCTGGCTGTCACCGGGCTTTGAACGCTTAACCTGCTTGTAAACCTGGGGATAAACCCTCATAATATAATTTTCTGCCGCAGTGGTGGAAAAGGTTTGCATATTTCGGAAAAAGCCTATAAGCTGGCTTAAAAAGTTAAAGCTTTCACCGGGACGGAGCACCGTTTCATTTCCTAATGAGTAAATGAACGAAAATATATTCGCTCTGTTTGCCGAATTTTCCAACGGTTGATATATAAACTGGACTTCCTTGGTTACCGTATTGTAAAAGATAAATCTTGTATCAAGCACAAGATTATTAACATTAAATCCATTTCTTTCTATTTTTTTTATACATTCTATATACTGAGCGAATACAACAAAAAAGTCATTTTGTGTAATACCGCTGTGAAGAAAGTCAAAAAGAGAAATATTGCCGGGTGCCGTATATTCAACGCTTTTTTTGCCGGTTACAGAGGGCTTCATCAAGCCTCTTATGTATTTTGATGCAAACACGTTCATATCACGCTGACTGACAAATTCATTACCGTCAAGCTTTTTCTTAACAGTTATTTGATTATTGTCAAATTTAACTTTAAAATTGCTATCCATAATTCACTCCGTAATAAAAAGGATTTATTCCACATTGATTGTTAAATATAAAGAATCGTCATCAAGAACTTCTTCGCTGACAATGGTCATATCGTCGGTAAGATTTTCTTTAATATGGCCGTAGGTATATGCCTGAACATTTCTGCCGTAATCCTGTTCAAAGGATTTAAGGTTTTCAAACAGCTCGTCGGGATTTGTGATTTCGTCAAGCAAAAGACCGAAGGGCTGTGTGGCATTCTCTCTTACATAACGCATATTACCGCACTGTGTTTGAACGATAATCTCGTTCTCAGACACAACCGTTACGCCACAGCCGTTATCGGTTAATGTTTTTTGAAGCAAATCGCAGTCAATAAACATTGTTTCAATAGGCTTATTAATATCCAGAGTACCGTCGGACACCTGGTCTATAACCGCCATTGTTGTTGCCGTTGACAAAGTAATTCCTGCCAAAACAGCGGCGGAGGTTAATGTGAATATTACTGACATATGAATTCTCCTTACAAATCAAAATCAACAATTCGTCCGCCCTGGCGGTTTACAAAATCGCTATCGTCACCGGGTTCGGCGTCGTCACTCTCTCTGTCCTCAACGGCAGTTGCAAGAACGGCTCTGTCCTTAGCCCATTCTCTAAGGGATAAAATCTGTTCCCTTTGAGTGCTTGAAATAGGCACAGTCTCCCTGATTACCTTAACAATATCGTCCTTTCGCAGTCCTCTTTGCTGATAGAACGCCTCATACATTGCAGAAACAGTAATTTGTTCAATTTCTGCGCCTACATAGCCTGCCGTCATTTGAGCAAGCTCTCGGCAGGTGGCATCGTCAGCGGCGATTTCGTGCTGAACCGTTGTGCCCTTTATACGTTTATTAATATGTAGCTTAAATATTTTTTCACGTTCCTTTGCGGTTGGTAAATCTACAAAGAAAATCTCGTCAAATCTTCCCTTTCTGAGTAATTCGGGAGGCAAAGAGCTTATATCGTTTGCCGTTGCAATTACAAAAACAGGCGCAGTTTTTTCCTGCATCCATGTTAAGAATGTGCCGAATACTCTGGCAGATGTGCCTGAATCCCCTCCGGATTTAATTCCGGAAAAGCCCTTTTCTATTTCATCAACCCATAGAATTGATGGTGCAACCGCTTCGGCAGTGGCTATTGCTTTTCTCATATTTTCCTCGGAGGAACCCACAATTCCGCCGAAAATCTTGCCCATATCAAGCTTCAGCAAGGGAAGTCCCCAGATTGCCGACATAGCTTTTGCCGTAAGGGATTTACCGCAGCCGGGAATACCTGTAATCAGTACTCCCTTAGGTGCGGGAAGATTATATGCCTTTGCCGCCTCGGACCAGGAATTATTACGGCGGATAAGCCATTTTTTAAGATTTTCCAAGCCGCCGATATCGTCAATATTAAGGTCGGATTTTACAAATTCAAGAACGCCTGTCTTTTTAACCACCTGATTTTTTTCCTCGTGGATAATTGAAAGAGCGTCACGATTTAATCCTTTAAGGTTAACTATTGCACGGCAGAAAGCGTTTTCTGCCTCCTGCATTGTAAGACCCAATGCAGAACGGGACAGGAGAATTTTATCGTCCTCGGTAAGATTTACATTTTCGGGATTTAATCCGTCAATCAAATCATCAAGAAGTGATTTAATTTCATCCTCGGCAGGCAGGTTAAAATCAAGAATTGAAATTTCCTTTTCCATATCGCAGGGAATGACAAGCTTTGAGGATATAAACACTATTGTTTTTCTGCTGGATTTAAGGGCAGGGATGATATCGCGCAGCTTTCTTATAATTGCATAGTCGGGTCTGGCGTTTCTGTCGCCGCCGAAGTAAATATGAAAATCTTTAAATATGTATATTGCATCCTCGTTGGACTTTGCAACGCTTTCAATAGCGTTCATCGGATTTGCCGTATCTCTTGTTTTTGAACCGTCGCAAACAAGTCCGTCGGTTTGAGTCCAAACATAAAGCTTTCTCTCGCTCTTTATAAGCTCCCTATTGTTTACGGCGTCGCTAATCGTATTTGTAATTCGCTCCTCCTCATAAGAAGGAATGTAAATATAAGGAAATCCTGCGTTAACCAAATTTGCAAAATCCTGCATAAATTTTGTAGTGCTCATATTAACTCCTTGGCTTAGGGTTCGGTTTATTACCGTTACCCTTAAGTATTTTCTGTAATTTTTTAATATTACCCATACCGTTAAACTGCAGAGTGCCGTTTTCCGCCACACGAACTTCAAAACGGTTTTTGTATTCACTTATTTTTTGAGCGGAAATTCTGTCGGTAAGATAAATGAATCTTTGATTTGAAGAGCCTGCCAACGGCCTTGAATAATCGGTAAGAGCTTTTTCAAACCGTCCGTCAATCAGCAAATCCGTATGCTCAAGAAGCAGGGCGCTGTCTTTTACACTGCAAAGCTCCTCGTAAGTATAACCGGTAAAGGTTATTACGTTTTTATTCAGGGAATGTATATACCCTGCAATTTCGCTTAACTCACCTGCATATTCAAAGGGCTCACCGCCCAAAAGTGTTATTCCGTCTATACAGTCGCTTACCTTGTCAATTTCGGTAATAACGTCATGCACTGATGTTTCGTAACCGCCGTCATAGCTTTGCAAATCAACGGCAAAGCAACCGTCGCATTTATGGGGACAGCCCTGCACCCAAATGCAAAATCTGCACCCGGGTCCCTCGGCATAGGTTTTTTCAATTAATCTGTAAAGGCGCATTATAAATCAAGAGTTCTTTTTGTGCTGTGCTCCGGCTTTTGTGTGGGCACAGGCTGATAAACGCTTAGAGTAAGCTGATTTTCAAGCCTTGCAATTATATGCGGCTTTGCATTTATCACGCTGAAAAATTCGTCAACAGATTTAAAACCGCCATTGGCTTCTCTGTACTGAATCGCCTTTTTTGCGTCAATAATATTCAGTCCCTGCAAGCCTGCCAAAGCATCCTCCGAGGCGGTATTGATATCAACCGTTTGAACAGGCACGTTCTGCGGAGCTTGATTAGGGTTAACGCTTTGAGGAACAAAATTTTGCTGAATATTCTGAGCACGGTTTTCCGCCGGCTGAGGAGCAACAGGCAAACTGCCTGAATTTTGATATATGTATGACTGATTGCCTGCCATTCTGTCCTGCAAAATCATTCTGTTATCCTGATTTGCCAGCAGGCGCAGATATTTGGGCCTTTCAATAAATGCCATAACGATAACAAAAATATTAAAAATGGGAATTGCCATTGATAAACCATTGGTAATTGAGTCCCTCGTGTTTTCCCATTGCTCATATTTTTCCGAAAGAGCTATATTTTCCGGCGTTGACAGCCATGCCTTGCGCTCCTCCTCATATTTTTCATAATCCTCCTGATATTGCTTATACTCCTCCGAGTCCTTGTATGAGGTGTGGTCGTTGTCAAACAGCTCGTACTCTTTTTGCTGTTCGCTCGTTAGGTAATCGTATATATAGGGGCTTTTGCCTTCAAAGGTGTATGCGGGATTTTCATTTGGATTATCCAGTCCGTTTCCAATTATAACGGCTACTATGAGAGCCAAGTTTATTACAAGTGTGAGCCAGCCCAGCAGAGACCACTTTCTGTTTTTTATTCTGCCTGACATATGGAAAAAGGCAAAGCAATTCACCACAGGAAAAAACGCAGTGATAAGAAACAGTGAATTTTTTGTCTCCCATTTTGAGCCCTTGTTTGTTATAGCCATTACAATGTTTCCTCCTGCTCGGTATTGATGAGCTCCTTCTCCTCTTGCTCAAGATACTCCTTTGTAAAATCGGAATCATCCGTAACGGCATTGGTCAGGCGTTCAACCTGCTCAATGTACTTTAAACAGGTTTTACCCTTCATTCCGTGGGTTTCTGCCTCAATCTCACCGTTAGGCTTAATTTTTATCTGTATTTGCTTCAAAATACCGGCTCCTTTAAATTTTAATAATATATTATTTACATACTTGTTAAAATTTTACAAAATCTTTTCTGTGTTTACAATATTTGCAGGGTATCGGACTTGTTTTGCATGGTATAAAACTTTCGTCAAAAGCAAATTTGTGATATAATGTAGTTTGTATTAGTTTATTTAGTAGGAGAATATAATTGACCGATGATTAAAATTGCCGTCTGTGATGATGAAAAATCCTATCAGGAGATAATCAGCTACAAGATTGAAAAATGCCTGAAAAGCAAGTTTGAAATGGAATGTGAAATACACTGCTTCAACAAGCTTAATGACCTAAAGGAGCATCTTGAAAGCAACATAATTGACATTGTATTTCTTGACATTATGGTTAATGACGAAAATGCAATGGATTGGTCTATAAAAAATCTTCAAAACAAATACACTCAAATTGTTTTTATGACCTCTTTTCCCCAGTGCGCCTACAATATAAGCGAGGCAAACTGCTGTTACTATCTTGTAAAATCAAGGCTGACGGAGGAAACTCTGACTAAGGCTCTTCAGCGTGCCTTGCAGAAAACCACAAAAAAAGACCCCAATCTGACAATAGTCAAATCGGGGAGCAGAAATCACATAATCAATTATCAGGACGTTGTTTGCATAGAGACCTTTGACAACAATATTACCCTGCACCTTGTAAACAGTGATGATATTACGATTTATTCAAGTCTGAAGGAGTATGCCCAAAAGCTGCCGCCTAATTTTATGCGGTGCCACAAATGCTATATGGTTAATATGAATCACATCACCGGGTACGAGCCTCATAAATTTATACTTTCGGCAGGAGGCACGGTGCCGATACCGCCTAAGAAATACAAATCGGTAGTAAAAACATACGAAAATTATCTGCTGAACTTATAGGGGGGAATACGTTTTGCATATAGTAAATATGTGTGAATTTTTTCCATGGACTTGGATTTTGCATTTGGCACGTGTGTTTGTCACATACAGCATTGTGTTTACGGTATTAAAGGACAAATATAACAGGGCCGTTACCTTTTTTTCGTTGCTAATACCCTGTATGGTGTACTCGTATGTAAGTCTTGAGCTGGATGCAAAAAATGCCGAAATGCTTACAATGATACTGTACTATGTTTTACAGTTTGCAATAATATGTGTTGTTACAAAAGGCAAGCTGTTTTCAAAGCTGTTCTGCCCGATTTTTTCGCTTGTAACTTGGTTAGGCGGATGTTTGTTTTTTGAAGTAATACGCGGACTGTTTTTAGGCTTTGACATGACAATAGGACTTACTTACGAAGTATCTCTTGTTGATTTTATTACTGAAGTTCTTATGATATATGCTTTCTCGTTTATATTTGTTTGGTTTATCAGATATTTTCAAAACAGAACAAAAAAATCTATCTCATATAAATCAAAGCTGAATTTTTTGTTTCTTTTCCCTATTACGCATCTGCTTTTCACCTATGAAAATTTTGCAATTCTTCGTATGCTAACTGATGAACAGCGTAATATATTTTATAAAGACCACCCTAACAGTGAAGCTTTTTTGATTGTAATATCTTTAACTTGTATGGTTATTGATTTTTCAATACTTTTTGTGGCGGACCATATAGAAAAGGTTGAAGAAAAAAATATTAATACGCAAAAAGAGCTACTTAAAAATAAAATGGAATTTCAGCAGATTGAAATGCTGAAGGAGGAGAAAAAGGAATTTCGCAAAATCAAGCACGATTTAGCAAATATTATTACCACGGCTAAAGGCTTTATTGAAATAGGCAAGCCGGAAAAGGCAATGTCTGTTTTACAGGGTACAAATGATAATCTAATGGGACTTGCGGGATTTTCTCTTTGCTCAAACGAAACAATAAACACCATAATTTACATAAAGCAACAGCAGGCACAAAACAGCGGAATAAATATGACTGCTGAAATTGAAGAAAATTCCGGCGTTTTAATTGACGACTATGATTTATGCCGTATTCTCAGCAATATTATTGATAATGCGCTTAATGCGGTATATTTAACTGAGGAGAAAAAAATCTGTCATATTGCCATCGGAATTGATGAACAGTGTATAACAATAAAAAGTCAGAACAGCTTTGACCCCGAAAAGCAAAGTAAAATCAAAAAATCAGAGCTTCACGGAAACGGCATTGGTATCATCAGGGAAATCGCCTCAAAATACGGCGGAGAATACTCTGCAAGGCAGGAAAACGGCATTTGGTATGCCGAAACATTCCTTAACAACAAAAGGTCTGCAAATAGCACCCCCCCCGAATTTTGGCTTAATTACGCATGATTGAGCGGTTTTTCCGTTTTGAAAAATTCAAATGTATAAAAAATCAGGAGATGGGCGTCTCCTGATTTTTTTTGATTGCCTATTGAGCGAAAATGCTCATTTGGTGTGATTGTGACAAAAATATGTATAACTTATATAAAAATACCAAAAATATTGGTAAATTTATTTACATTGGTTTTTTGGCAAAGGTTATTGACATATGTCATTTAATGTGTATAATAGACTACGGCAACAGAAAATAGGGTAACGGTAATAATCCGAACCACGGTTTATCGTGGCAGATTTGGTGTCTTGAGATGGCAGCCTTGCTGGCGCAAGGCAACAGCGAAAGCGACAAATATCGCTTTAATACTGCATTTTTGACGGGTTCCGATTATTACCGTTACCCTAGACAAAACTGTGCACGGAGGTGGAATATGGCAAGGCCGAAAAAAAGCAGATGTATATGCTCTTTTCCGAAAATTCCGGAATTCAGACCCTTCGGCGACTATGCCGACACCGTAAATCTGCATTTTGACGAATACGAGGTTATACGGCTCATTGACCATCAGGGCTTTACCCAGGAGGAATGTGCAAAGCAAATGGATGTTGCCCGTTCAACCGTCGCTTCAATATACGAATCGGCGAGAAAAAAGATTGCCGACGCCATAGTAAACGGCAAGGCACTTGCAATTAACGGCGGAGATGTGGAGCTTTGCCCCAGCCACGGCAACTGCTGCGGAAGCTGCGGTAAAAATCAGTGCGGTAACTGTAATCACGGCTCCTGCCCCAACTGCAAATACAACCATCCGACAAATAATGTTTGTTAAGCATTATTAAATATACAAACAACACAAACCACGCAATTCATTTTTAATTTTTCAAGGAGGATAACAAATGGAAGCATGGAGAAATTTTAACAAGGGTGTTTGGTGTGATGAAATCAACGTATCAAACTTCATCAAAATGAATTACACCGCTTATGACGGCGACGCATCATTTCTTGCCG
>JBJEPO010000022.1:0-3970 GCA_051881275.1 Eubacterium sp.
TTAATTAAATCGGGTTCCTTACTTTCATCGTTGTTTAATTTTCAAGGTCCTTAGCAAACTCTATTGAGTTTAGCCTGTCGCTCTCTCGTTGCGACTTGTACATAATACCAAATCTCAAAACAAAAGTCAACACTTTTTTTAAGAAAAAATCAAAAAAATTGCTTTTTTTGCAATATAAACAGAATTAGCACAAAAGCGACGATTTTTTCATAAATAATGTTGCAAAATTACCAAATATCCAATATAAAATGTATATATAATAATATATCTTGAATTTATCCTATCATTTTGATATAATATTTAATCAGCACATACCAATATATAATATGTATAACAGAAAGGGGTTGATATTGTGCCTATCAGAATTGATAACGAATTGCCGGCAAAGCAAAAGCTTGAAATTGAAAATATTTTCGTGATGAGCAATATGCGTGCTGATACGCAGGATATCAGACCGCTGAAAATTATCATACTTAATTTAATGCCAACAAAGCTTGAAACGGAAACTCAGCTATTACGACTTTTGAGCAACACGCCGCTTCAGATTGACGTTGACTTTTTGCAGGTAGCCACTCATGAGGCGAAGAATGTATCAAAAAGCCACATGGACAAGTTTTATTACACTATTGATGAGATAAAGAACAACAAGTATGACGGAATGATTATAACGGGTGCGCCGGTTGAGCATCTTGAATTTGAAGATGTTGACTACTGGGACGAGCTTTGCACCATTATGGAATGGAGCAAGAGCAATGTATATTCAACGCTTCACATTTGCTGGGGCGCTCAGGCAGGGCTGTATTATCATTACGGAATAAAAAAATACCGTCTTGAAAAAAAGATGTTCGGCATTTTCCCACACAGGAGCCTTGACGACACTCATCCGCTGATGAGAGGGTTTGACGATGTATTTTATGTTCCCCACTCACGTCATACTGAGGTAAGACGGCAGGATATTGCACAGGTAAAGGATTTGCAGATTTTATCGTACAGTGAAATCAGCGGTGTGCATATTGTGGCGGATATGGAATGCAGAAAATTCTTTGTTACAGGTCACAGCGAGTATGACAGGGACACCTTGGCAAAGGAATATTTCAGAGACAAGGCAAAGGGTCTGCCCATTGAGATACCGTATAATTATTTTCCAAATGATGATGAAAATGCGGTTCCGCTGATGCTTTGGAAGGGCACGGCAAATCTGCTGTTTAACAACTGGCTTAACTATTTTGTATATCAGAAAACACCTTATGATTTGAATATGCTTGTATAGGCAATAAAGAGTAATCCGAACCTGCCAATTTAAACCATGGTTCGGATTTCTTTTTATTGCCTAAGCAATGAAAAGCACGGAAGAAATTTTCCTCCGTGCCCTTTTTATTGTTTACTGCCTGCACTTCGCAGAAGCTTTTTTACTTCAATTTCGGAAAGCTCACGATATTTGCCCTGAGGCAGCATACCTAATTTAAGAGAGCCGACGGAGAGACGTTTTAATCTTGCCACCTCAAGCCCCTGACTTTCGCACATTTTACGGATTTGTCTGTTTCTGCCCTCGTGGAGAACAAACTCAAGGACAACTCTATTCTCCTGCTCTTCAAGAACAGTAACCTCGCAGGGAGCGGTTTTTCTGCCGTCAATTTCAATTCCGTTTCGCAAATTATTTAATATTGCATCATTAACCGACGGTCTGACTGTAACACGGTAAACCTTGGCATAATTATGGGAAGGATGAGTCATACAGTTAGTAAAGCTGCCGTCGTTAGTAAGCAGCAGCAGACCCTCGCTGTCTTTATCAAGACGTCCGACGGGATAGACACGTTCGTCAATGTCGGTAATTAAATCCATAACGGTTTTTCTGCCTAATTCGTCGGACACGGTGGTAACATAACCTCTTGGTTTATTGAGCATAATATAAACCATTCTGCGATTTTTAACATTAACGATTTTTTTCTTACCCACTGTAACAAGGTCTTTTTTAGGATTAATTTTATCACCTATCTGCGCCGGGTGGCCGTTAACCTTAACCTTTCCCTGACGGATAAGCTCCTCGCTTTTTCGGCGTGAAGCCACGCCCATATCTGCCATAAATTTTTGTAATCTTACTTCGTTGTTTCCTGCCATAAATCAATATCCTCAACCGCCTTTACGGGCGTTTTTTTAATAATTCTGCCGTTTGAATAAATAATCTGCTCGCCTAAAGCATCGCCCTTTTTTACAGGCGCATAAGCAAAGGGATAATAGCGCACCTTCACGTATGTACTGCTGACGCAGGAAACGGTACAATTTGCACTGCACTCTACACTTTGTTTAACTCCGCCCACCACATTAATAGTATATTTGTCATCACTGTGAACTGTAATATATTTACTCTTTGCAGAGGAAATCAGTTTTTTGTGGTCATCCCAGTCGTCAGGGGCATTAAGAGTTACGCACACTATTATATTACCTTTATATTTATAGGCACTTACAAGGCACCGTCCTGCCTTTTCGGTAAAGCCTGTTTTTACACCTACATAATTACTGTCGGAATTTAAAAGCTTATTATGATTATAAATTGTTGCTTTTTTGGAATTAACAGTAATCTCTGCGGATTTAAGGGAGCATACAGATAAAAAGATTTTATTTTGCACAGCCTCACAGGTTAGCAGAGCCATATCATAAGCAGTTGAATGATGCTCACCCTTATCAAGCCCCGACGGTGTAACGAAAACAGTATCGTACATACCGATTTCCTTTGCACGCTCATTCATCATAACTGCAAAAGCGTCGGCGGAGCCTGCGAGAGTAATTGCTATTGCATTGGCGGCGTCGTTGCCTGAGGCAAGCATTGCGCCCTTTACCAAATCCATAAGGGTAATTTTATCCCCTGATTCAAGATAGATTGACGAGCCTTCGGTATCAACCATTTCGTCGGTAACGGTAACAACTGTGTTTAATTTACCGCTTTCACAGGCTAAAAGGCAGGTCATTATCTTTGTGGTTGACGCCATTGCAAGCTTTTCATAAGCATTATTACTGCTTAAAACAGTAAGCGAACCGCTGTCAACGGTTATGTAAGAATAGGCACTGACCATATTGTCCGAGGCGTAGGCATTAATCGGAAATGCAAAAATCAATGCAAGGACAAAACAAAACCTTTTAAACAAAATAACCACCTGCAAAAATTCATATCTCGGCAAAAGGGCGCAAAACACCCTTTATTCTAAAATATGTATATGCAGGTGATTAAAATAAAATTATTCTGCTGTATCTTCAGCCGGAGCCTCTGCGTCCTTCTTTTCTTCGCCGTTCTTAGCCTGAAGAAGCTCGGTAAGCTTATCAACAAGCTCGGGAATCATACCGATAGCACGGTCAGCAGATGAAGTGTAGTTGTTAATCTGCATCATTCTGCACTTGCCGTTTTGAATAACTATGAAAGCCACGGGAGTAATTGAAATACCGCCGCCGCCTGCGCCGCCGAAAAGCTCCTTATTCTGCTTTGACGGAAGGTCGGTACCGCCTGTTGTAAAGCCGTAGGAAACCTTTGATACAGGGATAAGAGTAGTATCGCCTGTTACCATAGGCTCGCCGATAATAGTTGAAACGTCAACCATTTCACGCATTTTTTCAAGTGTGCTTTCCATTATTTTGTTAACCGGAGTTTCCTTCATAATAACCTCTCCTTAATTAAAATATTTATTATCTGTTTTTAATAAGATTAACCAAAAATACTTTGCCTGCGCTGAGCAATACCTTCAGCAGTAAGGCTACGTTAAGACCTGCAATGAACTGAAATTCCGTTTCAGTTCTCGGGGCGATGAAGTCAGCCTGTATGTAATCGTCATACTGATCAACCTTCATACCGTTAAGAATAACGCCCTTTAAGGGATAATATACACCGCAAAGCTTACCGTAAGCTCTTGCGATATCAGCGGCATCGGAGCCACCGACAATTATTTTAACATATAATGAGTAAATATGGAACCCCTTAAAC
>JBJEPO010000023.1:0-3961 GCA_051881275.1 Eubacterium sp.
GCCTTTAACGTACGGTACGTCCTCCATAACCTTCATTCCTATTGCAGAGCCAAGCAGCTGTGCTTCGGGCTTTTTTGTTGTTTTAACCTCAACTATCCAATCAGCCCTTCTGCCCTCATCCTTAATCAATCCAAAGGAAGGAACAAAACCTGCAATTGAACCCATAATATCAATGATTCCGGAATTTCTGTTACACCTTGCACCAAGCACTGAGTTGGCATAAACCACCGCTGAGGATTCGGACCAGGACAGTATATCGCCCATTTTTGGGGTATTTCCTACCTCGTCCATATAGCAGGTACAGGTGAATGCATCGTCTTGCATAAGTCCTAATTTTTTCAACTGCTCTTCATAATAATCCTGCTTTGAATACATAAATTTTTTAAAAATAAAATTCTGCAGAAAATTAGAAGGAACATTACTGTCAAGAGGTCTTGGGTCGGCAGAAAATTTTTGCTTTGACGCAACGCCCTCGCTGATTAGTCTTTCCATAAGTGTATAAACAGGTGTAAGAGCTTTTAAGCCAAAGGATGTTACCAAGTGATTATATTCGCTTGTAACAGGGACCATTTCATCCGCTCCGAAAAGCTCTCCGTAGCGAACAAGAGTTTCCATTACCTTTGATAAGGTTTCACCCTTGCTTCCGCCCAGCATCTCTTCCTGCTCTTTTGTAAGTTTAATTTTAGTATCCATAGTATTCCCTCATAAATCTATATTTTCATTGCGGCCTCATATGCGCCCCAAATTACAGTACGCAAATTGCCCACACGGTCACAGTCACCTATAAACTGAACATTTTTTGAACCTTTTATAGGAGATGGAACATAGCCTGCACAGCTTATAACGGTATCACAATCAACTGTAAAATCTTTTCCGCTTTTATCGGTACATATAACATTACCGTCATTAACCTGCTTAAGCGCCGTTTCAAGAAAAACAGGAACATTATTCAGCTCAAACCATTCTCTCAAATATGAAGAATTAGCAAGGCATACACCCTTTTGGCTGATTAAATCATCCTTCATTTCAATGATTTTTACATTCTTGCCTTTTAATGCAAGCTCATAGGCAATTTCGCAACCCGTAAGTCCGCCGCCTACAACAGCAACAGTATCACCGGTTTCGGCACCGTTTAGAAAATCACAGCCTTCAATCATTTTTTCATATCCCGGAACATTTTTTAATATTCTGGGCCTTGCACCCGTTGCAACAATAACCTTACTGTCTGCGAACATTGCAGTATCTTCTATTTCATCATTATACCGAATTTCAATATTCATTTTTTTCATTTGCAAACGGTACCAAGCAAGCAAATCTCTAAGCTTTCCTTTATATGATTCTGCACTTGCCGGAATAAATGTACCTCCGAGAACATCGGTTTTTTCATGAATAACAGGATTATGTCCACGAAGCTTAAGCACCCTCGCAGCCTCCATACCTCCAATACCGCCGCCTACGATATGTACGGTTTGGGGTGAATTTGTTTTATCAATATGGTGCTTGTTCCACTGCATAACCTCGGCATCAACGGCGCATCTTGCAAGATGCAGGCTATCGCTTAAATCCTGGTCATTAGCAACACCTTTGTAATGACACATATTAAAGCAGCCGTTATGGCACAAAATACAAGGACGTATATCCTCTTCCTTATCGTTAATCAATTTAGTTACCCATTCTCTGTCGGCAAGAAATTGGCGTGCAAATCCTGCTCCGTCTAATTTGCCTGCCTTTACAGAGTCCGCAGCGACTCTAATGTCAAGCCTACCGGCACAGATTACCGGGATATCAACAAATTGCTTTATATGCTCTACATCCTCAAGATTACAGTTTTCTGGCATATAAATAGGAGGATGAGCCCAGTACCAAGCGTCATATGTACCGTTATCACAGTTAAGGCAATCATAGCCTGCATCCTGTAAATATTTTACAGCTTTTTCGGATTCAGCCATATCTCTGCCAACCTCTGTAAATTCCTCACCGGGCAGAGCACCTTTTCTAAAGTCCTTTGTTTTTGAAACCACGCTATACCTGAGAGAAACAGGAAAATCATTGCCGCAGGCTTTTTTTATTGCCTGTACTATTTCAACGGCAAACCTATATCTGTTTTCAAAGGAACCGCCATACTCGTCATTGCGCTTATTAACATATTTTAATGTGAACTGGTCAAGAAGATATCCCTCGTGAACTGCGTGAATTTCTACTCCGTCAACGCCTGCCTCCTTGAGAAGCACTGCTGTTTTTGCAAATGCGTCAACCATTGTATGAATTTCCTGCTTGGTGATTTCTCGGGACGGAACCTTATCTGACCATCTGTTAGGAGACGGACTTGGTGCAGCGGTTATCTTGTCCAAATCCATAAAAGGCTTACTCAGAGTACGAAGCGGTTTGTTTGTATAAAGCATTTCCATAAAAGGACTTATGGTAAACGACCTGCCGAAGCCTGCCGTAAGCTGTATAAAAAGCTTTGCACCGGTTTTATGAAACTCAGGAAGCCATTTTGCTAAATCCTTATACATTTTTTTATTTTTATACAACCACTGACCCAGCATGGGATTGTAAACAGGCTGACATCCCGGAAGTACAAGTCCTACGTTATTTTCGGCAACTTCCTTGATGAATTTTGCACCCATTTTGTCAAAATGATTCTTTTCCATCCAACCAAAAAGGTTGGTTCCGCCCATACTTGTTAAAACAATTCTGTTTTTAATTTCGCAATTACCTATTTTCCACGGGGTAAATAACGGTTTCAATCTATCTTCCATAACAGCCTCCAAAAAATTTGTTAATTTTTTAACAATATACATTATAGCAAAAATGAAATGATATTACAATATATTTATTGAACAAATAATAAAACACCACAGACTATTGTCCGTGGTGGCTTAAGTCTATGGTATTTATCATCTTTTGAAGATATTTCCGCCGGAGCAATCCACGGCGACGGTAAGTGGAAAATCGGTAAAGGTAAGCTCCTTAACGGACTCGCATCCTAAATCGTCGTAAGCGATAACCTTACAGGAGGTTATACATTTTGACGCAAGAGCACCGGCACCTCCGATAGCACAGAGATAGACCGCCTTATTTCTTATAATTGCACTGCACACATCATCATTTCTTTCGCCCTTGCCTATCATTGCAACAACGCCTTCATCAAGAAGCTTAGGTGCGAAAACATCCATGCGGCTTGATGTTGTAGGACCGCAGGAGCCGACAGCCAAGCCTTCAGGAGCAGGAGTAGGACCTGCGTAATAAATAACTGCGTCCTTTAAATTGTAGGGCGGTTTTTCGCCGTTTTCCAATGCGTTTACTATTCTTTTGTGGGCTGCGTCACGAGAGGTATAAACCGTACCCGAAAGAACAACTCTGTCCCCTGCTTTAAGCTTAGGAGCATATTCACGCAGCATTGAAGTATTTAATTTATATTCCATATTAATTATTATGACGTATGAAAAGCATACATCAATCCGTTCCTTTAATATTGCTTACAATATTTTCAATTTCTTTTTTAAGGCTTTGAAGAACCTCTATATTTTTTTCAAGCTCCCTGTTTGCCTCGTTCAACTGCATTTCAAGATTTGAATTTATAATTTCAAGTCTTTGACAGGAATAATTCGCCTCGTTAAGTGCCGCCTGCAGTCTGGCGTTTTCTTTTTTTAAATTATCAATTTCTCTTGCTTTGGGATTTAACTGCATAATTCACCTATTTAAAAGAGGCTGCAATAAGCAACCTCTTATTTTACTTATGCGTCGATATCAACGTCTTTTTCAAAGTAGCGTGAACCGAACCAATTTGTCTTAATCGTATATGAATCCTCAAGCTTGGTAAGTGCATCCTCACTGTCAACTGATGCAAGTGCCTGCTGTGCGGTGTACTGCCATACGTTCAGCTTGTTCTTGCCCTCAAAGTACATAATGTGATAACCGTACTGAGTCTTTACGATACCAAATCTGGTGCAGTCCG
>JBJEPO010000024.1:0-23044 GCA_051881275.1 Eubacterium sp.
CTTTTATCCTAAGGAGTGTAAGCAGATTTTGTCCTTCTGCGGTGCAAAAAGCGGAAGGGACGTTGACAAAATTGAGCAAATAGGTCTTACCCCTGTTTTTGATGAAAACGCACCCTATTTTGAACAGGCAAAGCTCGTTCTTGTCTGCAAAAAAACTGCAAAGGGCGAATTTAAGCCGGAGCAGATTATTGATAAATCAATAATTGACGCACAGTATTCTGCAAACGATTTTCACTATATCTACTACGGTGCAGTGGAAAAGGTTTTAATAAACGAGTAAATTTAAAACTATCTAAATATAGGTCAGGCGTCCGTTTTGGATGCCTGATTTTTTGTTTTTTCGCCTGTATTAAACATTTGTAAAAATAATTTATAATTAGTTTATCTTTTTGGTTGATTATGTCTGCAAAATATGATATAATTTTCACATATAATATTGTGCCTGCGCAAATTAAATTGTACAAATTGCATATTTTGTATTAAAAATGCTGTTTGATTGTGCTTGCATATTTTTACTAAGGAGGATTATTTATGAAAGAAGCAAAAGCAATGGCTTTCGTCAATGCGTACGGTGTTCTTGCAACTCTTGAAAATCTGTGCGAAATGGACGATGAAGCAAAGGCAGTATGCAAGGGTCTTAAAAAGCCGGTTTCCCTGTGCTTTGAGGTAACTGACGGTCCCTGTGTTACATACAACTTTACCGCTGACGGCTGCAAAATGACCGAAGGTGATTACGGCTGTACCTGTAAAATGAAATTTGCATCGCCTGAAAAGTTCAATGCTCTTATTGACGACAGCAAGCCGGGCGTACCTGTAAAAGGCATACCTCAGGTGCTTTCCTTCCTGTTAGGTCCATTTACTAAGCTTACAGATATTCTCACAAAATATCTTATGCCTAAGGAAGAAGACCTCAAGAACAGAGAGTTCTTTGAAAAATCAACTATTCTTACAATGTACACAATCGCAGGTGCAATCTGCGCATTGGGCAATAACGATTCTATCAGCAAGCAGTCAGCATCTTATATCTGCGACGGCGATATTCAGATGGGCATTACCGACGCTTGCTATGTTACCGTGCGTGCAAGAGACCATAAGCTCCAGCTTATTAAAGAAAAGCCGGATACTCCACGTGCTATTATGGAATTTAAAACCATTGACCTTGCCAACGGCTTGTTTAACGGTACCGCATCAACCATGGCTGAGCTTTGCGCCGGCAACATTTATATGAGCGGTATGATTAATATGATTGATAATGTTAACCGCATACTTGACAGAGTAGCGGTATATCTCGGCTAAGGAGGAAGAAGATAATGAGTAAATATCCTGAATACAAACACGAAAAATCACAGGAGTGGTTTAACCGTGCGCTTGCGGCAATACCTTCAGGCGTATATGGACACTTAGGTCCGTCGGAAGGCCTTTTCCTCCCTATTACTAAATGGCCTCTTATGCTTGACCACGCAAAGGGTACATATTTCTGGGATGTTGACGGCAATAAGTATCTTGACTTTATGTGTGCTTACGGTCCTAACGTACTCGGCTACTGCGACGACGATGTAGATGCCGCCGCTATGGAACAGCTTAAAATCGGTAACTGCACCACTTCACCTTCATACAAAATGGTAGAGTGCGCAGAAATGCTTAAGGATACAGTTGCAATGGCTGACTGGGCTTTCTTTATGAAAAACGGCTCCGACGCAACTACATTCTCTGTTATGTGCGCAAGAGCACATACCGGCAAGAAAAAGATGATGTTCTTCAGGGGATATTATCACGGTGATTTCCAGTGGGCACAGAAGGCTGACTATCCGGGTATCACTCCCGAAGATGTTGCAAACAACATTATTGTTCCCTGGTTTGATTTAGAGGCAATGCAGGAGGCTTATGACGCCTGCAACGGCGATGTAGCAGGTCTTATCGCTCAGCCCTATGACCACGGTAACTTCTATGATAACGTATGCGCCACCAAGGAGCAGTGGGCTGCAGTTCGTAAGTTCTGCGATGACCACGGTATGGTTCTCATTTTTGACGACGTACGTACAGGCTTCCGTCTTGACCTTGCAGGCTCCGACCACTATTACGGAATTAAAGCAGACCTTTGCTGCTTCTGTAAGGCTCTTGCAAACGGCTACAATATGTCTGCAGTCTGCGGTCAGGAGCATATGAAGAACACAGCTTCATCTGTTGTTTATACAGGCTCCTACTGGATGAGCGCAGAGCCCTTTGCCGCCTGTCTTGCCTGTATCCCGAAAATGAAGAAGCTTGACACGCCTAAGATGTTCCGTGAAATGGGTACAAAGCTTACCGACGGTCTCAAGGCTGCCGGTGCAGAACACGGCTTTAACCTTAAGGTTACAGGTGAGCCGGCTCTGTTCTATCTGCGTATCGCTAACGATGATTCTCTTATGCTTCACCAGGAATGGATTGCAGAGTGTGTAAGCCGTGGCTTATTCCTTGCTTCTCACCACAATCACTTTATGAACGCTTCAGTTACGGATGACGATATTAAGCTTGCTGTTGACATTGCTGAGGACGCCTTCAGCGTTGTTGCTGCAAATCATCCTGAGCTGGATTTAAAAAAGTAATATAATTAAAGCAGTACGGCGGTGGTGCATTTCCGCCGTACAGTAAAAGAAAGGGGTATATTTATATGCCAGTAGATTACAAGCCGTTTGATAAAGCGGAATGGCTGCGCCTTGAAAAAAAGGCAGACCAGTTAAGACGCCTTACCATCCAGACTGCTGTTTGGGGCGGTTCGGGTCACGTAGGCGGTTCATTGTCCGCTATGGACGCTATGACAATTTTGTATCACCGCTTTATGAAGGTTGATCCTCAAAATCCCGAAATGGAGGACAGAGACAGATTTGTTCTTTCTAAGGGTCACTGTGCAGTAGGCTATGCGCCTGTGCTTGTTGATAAGGGATTTATGCCTGAGGAGGAGTTACATATCTTCAACCTTACAGGTGCAAAAATCGGTATGCACCTTGACTGCAACAAGGTTAAGGGTGTTGACTGTTCAACAGGTTCTCTCGGTCACGGTCTTTCTTTGGCTGTGGGATTTGCTCTCGCAGGCAGACTTAAAGGTCTTGACTATATGAACTTTGTTCTTACCGGCGACGGAGAGCTTAACGAAGGCTCCAACTGGGAAGCAGCAATGAGTGCCGCTCAGTTTAAGCTTTCAAATGTTGTTGTTCTTGCTGATATGAACAAGTGTATGATTGACGGCAGAGTTGACGACGAAATGAAGGTTGAGCCTGCTGACAAGAAGTTTGAGGCTTTCGGCTTCAATGTTAAACGTGTTGACGGCCACAATATGAAGGAGCTTAACGACGCTATTGAATTTGCCATTGATAACCATAAGAACGGCGGCGACAAGCCTACCGCAATCATTATGGATACCTTCAAGGGTGAGGGCGTTGACTTTATGAAGGACAACTATCTGTGGCACTATGGTTCTCTTGATGAAGAGATGGTTAAAACGGCATATAAATCACTTGATGAAACATATAAAGCACGCTGTGAGCGTGCTGAAAAGGAGGCGTAAGAACAATGGGTGGTATGACTTATACTATGACCGATACTACAAAGCTTTCAACTGCTGAATGCTACGGTATCGCTCTTTGCGAGCTCGGCGAGGCGCATAAGGACGTTGTTGCTCTTACAGCCGACCTTGCTAAATCAACAAAAATCGGTATGTTCGGCGAACAGTTCCCGGACAGATTCTTTAACGTAGGTATTGCGGAGCAGAACCTTTTCGGCGTTGCCGCAGGTCTTGCAAAGAACGGATTTACTCCCTTTGCATCTACCTTCGCAATCTTCACCGCTGCACGTTCTCTTGACCAGATTCATACAGATATCTGCTATCAGAACGTACCGGTAAAAATTATTGCTACTCACGCAGGTACTTCCTTCGGTCAGGCAGGCTCAACTCACCATTCTCTTATTGATATGGCTTGTATGAGAGCACTTCCCAATATGACTGTTATCTGCCCCTGCGACGGCGCAGAAACATATCACGCTGTTAAGGCGGCTTATGATATTGAAGGTCCTGTTTATATCCGTATTAACAGAGGCTTTGACCAGGTTATTTATAAGAATGTTGACGACTGCAAGTTTGAGTGGAACAAGTCAACTCTTATGAACGACGGTACAGATATTACTGTTATTGCCTGTGGCTCCTGTGTGTTTGAGGCTATGCAGGCTGCACGTATGGCAGAGGCTGACGCAGGTCTTAAGGTTCGTGTTATCAATATGCACACAATTAAGCCTGTTGATGAAGAGGCTATTCTCAGCGCAGTTATGGATACACGCCGTATTATCACCGTTGAGGACCACGAGGTTATGGGCGGTCTTGGCTCTGCTGTTGCCGAGGTTGTTGCTAAATCCGGTAAAGCCTGTGCGTTCAAGATGCTCGGTCATCAGAATGCATTTTCAACAATCGGTCTTCAGGAAGATTTGCTTGCTATGGCTAAGATTGACGCTAACGGTATTTCAGAGGCAATTCAGGAAATGATGCACGCTGATTTTGAAGCAGACGATGCATGGGACGACGAATTCTAAATTTGAATTTTTCTTCACACATTATCTATTTTGAAAGGAGTGTATTATATGCCAAGCGATGAAACTCGTTATGCTAATAAGGTTTTTATGGCAGGCGCACTGCCTTTGATGAAAACCATTGCTACCGACGTTCCCGAATTAAAGAAAAAATTTGAGGGCGTTGACGCTATATATCAGGTGTCCGCTATGGTAAATGCCGAGGATAAAGAGGCTGTTCATTTTATCATTGAAAACGGTGAATGGACTGTTAAACTCGGTGAATATCTCGGCCAGAGCAAAATTGACGCCGAGCTTGCATTTTCATCTATGGAAAGAATGAACGCTTTTATGAAAGGCGATATGTCAAAGCTTCCTAAAATGAAAATCAAATCTCTTCCCAAGTTTATTAAATTTATGATGGTTCTGCTTAAAATGTCTTCACTTTTGAGCATCAGCGAACCTCCCGAGAATGACGAAGCAACATCTGTTTTGCTTTGTAAGCTGTATTTCTATCTGCTTTCCTCGGGTATTTCACAGCTTAATAAGCTTGGTCATCCCGCAATTCACGAATGGACTCTTAAATCTCCCGACCGCTGTTATCAGTGGGAGGTTGTGGGTCATCCCGAGTGTACTGCATATATTCGTATTAAGGCCGGTAAATCAAGAGCCGGCAGAGGTGCTTATAAGAGGTCAAAGCCTTTCTTCAATATGAAGTTTGACTGCCCCACATCTGCTCTTAAAATATTGCTTGGTACAGGCGATATGTTCCAGATGACTGCCGATAAGCAGCTTATTATGGAGGGCGGACCTGAATTCGGTGTTCAAATCGGTGACTATATGATGGTTGTCGGCGATTTGGCAAAATAATGATAAAGCAAAAATCACAGGAGCTTGTAAAAGTCCCTGTGATTTTTATTATGAATACTTTTTAACTTATTATGGCTCTGTGTATGTAATAGGGACAGGGTTTCCCTGTCCGTTTTTCAAATTAAATTTGGGACGGGCGACCCGTCCACTACAAATGGAGGAATATTACAATCAATATGGATAGTGACATAATCCAAGTTGCTTCAAAAAGCCCGTGGTACTGCTTTGAAGCAACGGTCTCTTTCACTGTGCAAAACTCACTCTTGCCATTACACGCGGAAGCAAAATAAATACAATAAATCTTTAACTTTCATTTTTGTTAGTGTTACCTATTAATTTGTATAATTGTGAAAATGTATCCGGGTTTTCAAGTTCTTCCCACGTTTTTACAAAAAAGTAATTTTCAAAATCATCGTCGCAGGAAGAAATATATACTTTTTCCTGTGATGCAATAACGCTGTATTTTGATAATAATTGCCTTGCATAACTTCTTGCTTGAATTTTTACGTCTTGAAAAGCTTTTTTGTTAGGTATATCCTTTTTTGCTTCTATTATTGCAAAAGCTTTTTGATTTCCGACTGTTTCATCAGGCAATAGTACAAAATCAGGAATAAGTGTTGTATTATGGTTACCTAATTCAATATGTAATTGTTGTGTATAATTCTTTTCTCTATATTTCAATTTTTCAAGCAAAGGTTTAATAAGATGTTTTTCAACATCTTCTTCTCTTGAAATCTCTACATCAGCAATAGGCTGTGCGTATTTAAGCTTTAAATCAGGTGCTTTTGCTAAATCCATTAAATGATTGTATTCTGAAGGCTTTAGTTCAACTCCGTTAATGCCCTGCATATTTTTTCTTATAATTCCTATGTTTCTCAAGATTTTATCTTTTTCAAGTTTATTTTTTGAAACTCGTTTGATTTTATACGGTTTGGCAATATATACAAACCTGTAATAATATGCAAACGGGTCATTAAATCCTTCCGAAACACAGCGCCATACAGAATCAACAGAACTTATGGGCGTTTTTAAATACATAACCGCAATATCACCGGGCTGTGCGTCAGGACTGCATTGCCAACAATCTATAACATCTTTGTTGTAAGATAAAAACGCATCATCCTTTGTTCCGCCGATAAAGAATGCACTTGTAGGTTCAGGTATATTTTTGATTATATAACTGTCAATACCGCCGATAACTTTAGGTGCATAATCATAAAGAAATGCACAAAACTCATAAGGCGTCATGTTGTGCTCATCTCTGAATTCTGTGAACGAAGCACATAATGCACCATAATAATAAAATCTATCCTCATAATCCTTCTTAACGGGTATTTCAGGAATATTGATTTCAAATTCTTTGCATATTTTTTCAAAGAAATTGAAATTAAATTGAAAGTAATATGGAGTGAACAAGTCAGGAAGTTCAATAGATAAAAATGTTGTATAAAACGGAATACTCCCTGAAAAAAATTCAAATATTTTCTGTGCTTTTAAATTATCTTCACCTTTAATTCCATTATAAACAAATTCTAGTGCACTTAGTATATTATATTTTCCTTCATCTAAAAGACTGTATCCATAATTTAGATCATTAATTATATCTACAAGTTGTTCATTGATTTCATTTGTAATTGATATTATCGGACAATAAAATTTGTGAAATTTACTTATATAGCAAATATATTCTTCTGTAAACTCACCGGTCAAATTTTTTTCAAACATTTCCACTACCTGTCTGCCACCGGCTTTTAAGTACAAATTCCATTGATAGTCATTAAACATATAATCACCTCTAAATACAATATAACAAAATTATATATATATTTCAATATATGGTACTTATATAGGTACTATATGTGTACGTTAAACGAGAAACGTAAAAATCGCATAAATTCCGTAGGATACCAGCATTAATGCGCCCTGCCAGCGGTGGAATTTTTGCGTTATTATTGTGGGTATAACGGCAACTGCTATTGCAAAAAGACAGAACAGAATGTCGGTGTTCACCGAGGATACGCTGACTGCAAGGGCACCGCTTCCTTTTGACATAGAAACGGCGGAGCAAATGGGCAGTATCAGCGTCAGGTCTATTATGTTTGCACCCAGAATATTGCCCACGGATAATGCACCCTCCTTTTTTCTTATAGCCGTAACAGCCGTTGCAAGCTCCGGCAGGGAAGTGCCTATGGCAATGAAAATTACGCTGATAATTCTTTGTGGTATTCCGATTTCCTTGGCGAGAATCTGTCCTGAATTTACAAGCAGCTCGGCACCGGCAATAATGCCTCCTGCGCCGAGTATAAACAGAAAAATGTGCTTAATCCATTGTGATGCGCCGGCGGATTTTTGCTCAATGCCTTCAGCGGTACTGTTATCCGCCGTAAGATTATTACTTTTCTTGACGGAAAAAATGTTTTCTGCCAAAAATATTGCAAATATTATAAATAAAACTAAAATTGCGTAGCTTGACAGTGTGTAGTATTGGTTTATTTCGCCTGCCACAAATTCATGCTGAAATTTTTCCGTAAATATACAGCCAAGGTAAAGCGTTGTGCACGCCGCCGCCATCATTAACGCTTTCGGTGTAAAATCACGGCTTTTGACACAGAAGGGCATACATAATGCAAAAATTCCCATTATCAGTGCAGTGTTTGCTGTTACGGAGCCGATGGCGTTTCCTGCCGCCATTTCAACATTACCCTTCGTTGTGGCGGCAACGCTAACAAGAATTTCCGGCAATGTTGTGGCTATTGAAACTATTGTTGCACCTATTACGAATTTCGGAACTCCAAGCACTCGGGCAATCCGGGAGGCACTGTCAACAAAAATGTCACCGCCTTTAATAATAAGAATAAGTCCCGCAATAAAAAATAACGCATTTGCCCACACAGGCATTTGGGTGAAATAAAAATCTAAAATATCCATATATACCCCTAAACTCTGTTGATTTGTAATATCATTTTGTGATATAATATCGTTATATTAATATGCAAAATAAAAATTTATATTAATAAAGTTATTGTGGGTTCACCCATTGGAGATGATATTTTGTCAGATAAAAACAGAAAAAACAAAAGCTTAAAAGGACTTTTGCCGGTTATAATTCCTGCGGTTGTTGCAGTTGTTGTTGTAATTGCCCTTGCAATTTCCGGTAAGGTTACATCAAACAGAGATAAGGTAACACCTACCATTGAAGCTACGCAACAGGCATCTACTCAGCCTCAAACTACTGCAAATACAAAGGTAACGCTGGTTGCCGTCGGCGACAATCTTATCCATAACACGCTGGTTGACGCAGGAAAGCAGGAGGATTCAAGCCTCAATTACGACGCTTTTTATGAGAATATATCAAGCTATATAAAAGAGGCTGACCTTGCCGTAATCAATCAGGAAACTATGCTGGGCGGCGACGCCTTTGAGTATTCCGGCTATCCTTTGTTCAACACTCCCTGGGAGGTAGGCGAGGCGGCAATTAACGCCGGATTTGATGTGTTTACCTGCGCCACAAATCACTCTATGGATATGGGCAGTGCGGGAATTGAAAAGGAAATAGAATTTTTCAACAATCATAAAGAGGTTGTAAGATTGGGCACAAACGCCGACGAAGAAGAATACAATACTATTAAATATTTTACTAAAAATGATATTACATTTGCTTTGCTGAATTATACCTACGGAACCAACGGAATATCTCTGCCGGAGGAAAAGCCCTGGTGCGTTAATCTTTTAGACGAAGAAAAGGTTAAAAAGGATATTACCGAGGCGAGAAAGCATGCCGATGTGGTAATTGTATTCCCCCATTGGGGTACGGAAAACAGCCATGACATTAACGAACAGCAGGAAAAATATGTTAAGATTTTTTCCGATTTAGGCGTTGATATAGTTGTCGGCACTCATCCCCATGTGCTTCAGCCGGTTGAATGGGTAACAAATGAGGAAACAGGCAAAAAAATGCTTGTGTATTATTCTCTGGGCAATTTCATCAGCCACCAGACCAGCCTTAATCAGCTTTGCGGCGGCATGGCGGAAATTACGGTAGAACGTATTGACGGCGAAATTTCAATTACCAATGCAAAGCTTACTCCGGTGATTGATTATTACAAAAATACAGGCAACGGCTATAAGTTTTCCGTTTACCGTCTGAGCGACTATACCGATGATTTGGCAGACTCTCATGCCCAGGACGGTGCTACCGTAAAATATTTTACGGATTTGTCAAAAGAGGTAGTCAGCGAGGAATTCCTTGATTTGACCTGATAGTTAATTGGGGTTAGATTGTGCTTTTTGTTGCAAAATGCACAAATGCACTTTGAGTGAGCCGTTATTCTCACTTCAATTTTTACAAAAATGCACAAAATAATTGACTTTATGACAATGTAAATATATAATGTAAATGTACCGAGAACAAGGGCGTTCCGTTTATGCGGAATGCCCTTGTCTTTTTTTATTAAATATTTTGAGAGGAGTATTTGCGATGAGTAAGTACACAAAGGAAGACATTCTTAAAAGTGCACAGGAAAACGGAGTGGAATTTATCCGTCTTCAGTTTACCGATATGTTCGGCATTATGAAGAATGTTGCAATCACACTTTCACAGCTTGAAAAAGCACTTGACAACGACTGTATGTTTGACGGTTCTTCTATTGACGGATTCGTAAGAATTGATGAGTCGGATATGTATCTTCATCCCGATTACGACACCTGGACCATCTTCCCCTGGAGAAAGCACCAGAACGCACAGACAGCACGTCTTATCTGCTCTGTATATAAAGCAGACAATGTTACACCGTTCCTCGGTGACCCCCGTAACGTTCTTCAAAAGGTTATTGACGAGGCGGCTGAGCTTGGCTATGGCTTTAACGTAGGTCCCGAGTGCGAATTTTTCCTTTTCAAGCTTGATGAGGAGGGCAATCCTACATTGACAACAGGCGACGAGGGCGGTTACTTTGACCTTAACCCCATTGACCACGGCGAAAACTGCCGTCGTGATATCTGCCTTGCCCTTGAAGAAATGGGCTATACCATTGAGGCTTCTCACCACGAGGTTGCAGAGGGTCAGCACGAAATTGACTTCCAGTTCGGCGATGTTATGCTTACTGCCGACCGTGTAATGACATTTAAGCACGTTGTAAAGACTTATGCTACAAAGCACGGTCTTCACGCAACATTTATGCCTAAGCCTATTTACGGCATCAACGGTTCTGGTATGCATACAAATATGTCACTTTATGATATTAAGACAGGTAAAAACGTATTTGACGACCCTAACGGCGAGCTTGGTCTTTCAGATACCGCTTACTCATTTATCGCAGGTATTATGGCTCACGTTAAAGGTATCGCAGTGTTCTCTAACCCAACAGTAAACTCTTACAAGAGACTTGTTCCCGGTTATGAGGCTCCTTCATACCTTGTATGGTCAACCTCAAACCGTTCCTGCCTTGTTCGTATTCCTGCCGCAAGAGGCAAGGGTACAAGAGTTGAACTTCGTTGTCCCGACCCGACCTGTAACCCATATCTTGAAATGGCTCTCTGCCTTGCAGCAGGTCTTGACGGTATCAAGAAGGGTCTGAAGCCTTCAGCAGCAGTTGATTACAACGTATTCGGTCTTTCTGACGATGAGCTTAAGGAAGCAGGCATTGATTGTCTTCCCGGCGACCTTAACGAAGCAATTCAGGCTGCAAAGGCTGACCCGTTCATTAAGGAAACACTCGGCGACCACGTATTTAATAACTATATCGCAGGTAAAGAGGCTGAGTGGGACGATTATCGTACTAAGGTTACTCAGTGGGAAGTTGACAAATATATGATTAACTTCTAAACGGCTGTTTTACAGTTGTAAATTAACCCTCTCTTATGGCGAAAGCCATTATAAAGTCGGCGTTGTTAAAGCGATTTGACGGCGTCGGCGATTAAATGCACAACGGAGTGCATTTCGGCGGATAACTGCCGGAATGTGCTCCGTTTTTTTGATTCTCTGTTTATAACAAATTATAGGAGTAGGAGGATAAAATTATGAATTTAGAATCAATTATGGAAGCCGTTGACGGCGAACTGTTCGGCGTTTGGTTTCTAATCGGTGCGGCGTTGGTGTTCTTTATGCAGTGCGGCTTTGCTATGGTAGAAACAGGCTTTACCAGAGCAAAAAATGCAGGAAACATCATTATGAAAAACCTTATGGATTTTTGTATAGGCGCCGTAATGTTCATTCTTCTCGGCTTTGGTCTTATGATGGGCGAGGAATGTCTGGGAGGACTCATCGGTATGCCCACCTTGGGACTTTTGACCGACTATGCAGGCAATGTTGAAAATTGGTCCAGCTTTGTATTTAACCTTGTGTTCTGTGCAACTGCGGCTACTATTGTATCAGGTGCAATGGCTGAACGTACCAAGTTTTCATCATACTGTATTTATTCGGCGGTTATTTCAGCAGTTGTTTATCCTATTGAGGCAGGATGGATTTGGAATCCTGAAGGCTGGCTTGCAGTAAGAGGCTTTCACGATTTCGCAGGCTCCTGTGCTATCCATATGGTTGGCGGTATCGCCGCTCTTATCGGTGCGGCAATTCTCGGCCCCCGTATCGGTAAATATAAAATTGATAAAAAAACCGGCAAAAAGGTGGCAAGAGCCATTCCGGGACATTCGCTTACTCTCGGCGCTTTAGGTGTATTTATTCTTTGGTTTGGCTGGTACGGCTTTAACGGTGCCGCCGCAACTTCAATAGATTCACTTGCTTCAATTTTCCTTACCACAACACTTGCTCCGGCAGTTGCTACATGTGTAACAATGATTTTCACCTGGATAAAGGACGGCAAGCCGGACGTTTCAATGTCCCTTAACGCATCTCTTGCAGGTCTTGTAGCAATTACCGCTCCCTGTGACTGCGTTGACGCCCTCGGCTCAATTATAATCGGCGCAGTATCAGGTGTTCTCGTTGTTCTTGTAGTAGAATTGCTTGACAAGAAGCTTCATATTGACGACCCTGTGGGCGCAGTTGCAGTTCACATGGCAAACGGTATCTGGGGCACTCTTGCAGTAGGTCTTTTCTCAACCGGTCAAAACGATACAGGCGTCGGCTTGTTCTACGGCGGCGGATTCAAACAGCTTGGTATTCAGTTGATTGGCTTCTTAGCGGTTGCCGCATGGACAACAGTAACAATGTTTATTACATTTACAATTATCAAAAAGACAAACGGACTTCGTGTCAGCGAGGAAGAAGAGCTCAAGGGTCTTGACGCTACCGAGCACAATCTTCCCTCTGCTTACGCAGACTTTATGCCGGCTGTAAGCTACGCAACCTCTGCTTCTGTAAAGGCTGCCGCTCCTCAGGCTGTTACTCCCGTAACACCTCTTGCACCGGTTGAAAAGGCTGTTCCCGTTGAAACATACACAACTAACACAAACGCAAAGCTTACAAAGCTTGTTATGATTTTCAATCCTGCTAAGTTTGAGGATATCAAGCTTTCAATGAACGAAATCGGCATTACAGGTATGACTGTTACAAATGTAATGGGATGTGGAACTCAAAAAGGTCACATCAGAAAATACCGTGGTGTTGAGATTGAGGAAATGAGCCTTAATCCAAAGATGAAAATGGAAATGGTTGTTTCCGCCGTACCTGTTCAGACAGTTATTGATAAGGCACGTGAGGTACTTTATACAGGTAATATCGGCGACGGCAAGATTTTCGTATATGATGTTGAGGACGTTGTAAAGGTTCGTACCGGCGAGCGTGGATATGACGCTCTCCAGGGCGAAGATGATATTTAATTAATTCAGCTGACAGCCTCTCTGTAATCGGGAGGCTGTTTTTGCCTTTGATACCATTTTTATATCTGTTTTACAAAAATAATCAATAGTTGTTGTTATATTTTCCAATTATTTTAAAAAATTAAATTCATTTTTTAAATATTCTACAAAATTTTTTTCATAATATTGAATATTGATTTTTGATGATGTATGATTTAACCGTGATAGGTCGGTTAAAATTAATTTTCATTTCCGGCTGAAACTAATAAGGGAGAGATTTTTATGCTGAAGGAAGGACAGATCAGAATTCCGTCGGGCTGTGCCATTGCGGCAATTATAGACAAAAAAGGCAACCCGATTAACGGTTCTGAAATAATCAAGTCCATTGCACTTATGCACGACAGGTCAAACGGTCTCGGAGGCGGTTTTGCCGCTTACGGTATCTATCCTGACCATGCCGATGATTATGCGTTTCACGTTTTTTACGATAATTCGCATGCTCGTCAGAAGTGCGAGGATTATCTGTTTAAGCATTTTAATGTTGATGTTGCCGAGCGTATCCCCACAAAAAAGGTGGAGTCTATCAAAAACGGGCCTGATATTTGGAGATATTTTGCAAAGCCCAACAGAGTAAGAATGCGTGACGCACGAATGGACGAGGAAGAATATGTGGTTCAGTGCGTTACCAAGGTAAATTCAACCTATGAAGGTGCATACATTTTTTCATCGGGAAAAAATATGGGCTGTTTTAAAGCCGTAGGCTATCCCGAGGATGTGGGCGAGTTTTATATGCTTGACCAGTATGACGCATATCTTTGGACTGCCCACGGACGTTTTCCTACAAACACTCCGGGATGGTGGGGCGGTTCCCATCCTTTCAATATTCTTGACTGGTCAATCGTGCACAACGGCGAAATTTCGTCTTATGACGCTAACCGCAGATATATTGAGCAGTTCGGATATAAATGCACAATGCAGACCGATACAGAGGTTATTACCTATCTGTTTGACCATCTTATCCGTCATCACGGACTACCCATTGACGTTGCCGCCGATGTGCTCACCGCTCCCGAATGGGACGAAATTGACCGTATGGACGACGATAGAAAAGAGTATTTTACCAATCTCCGTGCTATATACAGCGGTGCTCTTGTAAACGGTCCGTTTTCCGTAATTTTAGGCTCAAAAAAAGGACTTCTTGCTATTAACGACCGTCTTAAGCTTCGTTCACTCACCGCCGCCACAAAGGGCGACAGAGCATATTTTGCATCGGAGGAGTCGGCTATCAGAATTGTATGTCCCGACCCGGAAAAGGTATGGTCTGTCAGCGGTGCAGAGCCTGTATTTGTGCCGTTGGAAATTGAAAAAAAGGAGGATGATGAATAATGCCTATTAATTTCATTCCCCGAAAATTTACCGTAGTACGTGATAAGGAGCTTTGCATTAACTGCGGCTGCTGTGTTCGTCAGTGTTCAAACGAATGTCACTATTTTGCCGAGGACGGAAAAACCGTTCTTGCAAATTCACAAAACTGCGTTGCCTGTCACAGATGTGTTGATTTGTGTCCCACAGGTGCCCTTAGAATAGAAAAATATGTCTGTGATTACAGAGATAACGCCAACTGGACTCCTCAGTATCAGCAGGAGATTTGCCGTCAGGCAGATACAGGCGGTGTGCTTTTGTCCGCAATGGGCAATCCTAAGCCCTATCCGATTTATTGGGATAAAATTCTTCTCAACGCATCACAGGTTACAAATCCCTCCATTGACCCTCTGCGTGAGCCGATGGAGATTAGAACAATTCTCGGCAGAAAGCCGGAAAAGCTTGAGGTGGAGAAAAAAGGTAAATCAGTTACAAAGATGCCTCCTCAGGTAGTTCTTGAAACACCTATTATGTTTTCCGCTATGTCCTTTGGCTCCATCAGCCTTAACGCTCAAAAATCCTTAGCTATGGCGGCTAAAAATCTTGGAACGCTGTTTAATACAGGTGAGGGCGGACTTCATCCCGACCTTAATGATTACGGTGATTATGCCGTTGTACAGGTTGCGTCGGGACGTTTCGGTGTTCATAAAGAGTACCTTAACAATTCAAAATTTGTAGAAATTAAAATCGGTCAGGGTGCAAAGCCCGGTATCGGCGGACATCTTCCCGGCGAAAAGGTTAATGTTGAGGTTTCCAATGCCCGTATGATTCCCGAAGGCTCGGACGCTATTTCTCCTGCGCCCCACCACGATATTTATTCTATTGAGGACCTGCGCCAGCTTATTTGGTCACTAAAGCAGGCAACGGACAATAAAAAGCCTGTTTCGGTAAAAATTGCCGCCGTTCATAATGTTGCGGCTATTGCTTCAGGCTGTGCCCGTGCAGGTGCCGATATTGTAGTTATAGACGGCTTTAGAGGCGGTACAGGTGCCGCTCCCACAAGAATACGTGATAACGTGGGTATTCCCATTGAGCTTGCTCTTGCGGCGGCAGACCAAAGACTGCGTGACGAGGGTATTCGTTCAAAGGTTTCTCTTGTGGCGGCAGGCTCGTTTAGATGCTCCTCAGACATCGTAAAAGCCATTGCATTGGGCGCCGACGCCTGCTACGTGGCTTCCGCACCGCTTATCGCAATAGGCTGTCATATGTGCCAAACCTGTAATACAGGCAAATGCAACTGGGGTATTGCCACCCAAAGACCCGACCTTACAAAGCGTCTTAATCCTGAAATTGCTCATCAGCGTGTTGAAAATCTTATCAACGCCTGGAACCATGAGATTAAAGAGATTATGGGCGGTATGGGTATCAACTCCGTTGACTCACTCAGAGGTAACAGACTTATGCTTCGGGGTATCGGTCTTACGGAAAAAGAGCTTGAAATTTTAGGCATCAAGCATGCCGGAGAATAAGGAGGTAGTTTTATGAGAAAAGTATTCGCCAGAGAAAACCTTTGCGTAAACTGCCGACTTTGCGAGGTTTACTGCAAAACCGCTCACTCTAAATCAAAGGATGTTTTGATTGCCAATAAATATGAAAATCCTGCCCCCGTGTCAAGAGTTACCGTTTACGGCGACAAAATGGCTTCCGTAGCCGTTAACTGCCGTCACTGTGACGACCCTGCCTGTGTTAAGGCTTGTATCACGGGTGCAATGACTAAAGATAAAAAAACAGGTATCGTATCTGTTAACGAGGATAAGTGTATCGGTTGTATGACCTGCCTTTCTGTTTGTCCCGTAGGTTGTATTAAGCCGGGCAATGTTGCCGTTAAGTGCGATTTGTGCCAGGGAGATATTCCTGCCTGTGTTGCAAACTGTCCCAACAGAGCCCTCGTTTTTGTAGAAGCAGGAGGTAATAAATAATGAGTAAGTATGTTATTATCGGCGCTTCTGCGGCAGGTCTTGCCGTTGCTGAGGAAATCAGAAAAACAGATAAAACCGGTGAAATTACCCTTTTGACAAAGGAGATATACTATCCTTACAGCCGTCCTTCTATTAGCTATTATCTTAAAGGAAAGGTTAAGGAGACTGATATTTTCCTGCGTAAAGCAACATTTTATAAATCAAACAGAATTAATTTGGTTACCGACTGCGAGGTTAAAAGCATTGACAGAGAAAACAAAAGGGTTAAGGCAGGCAGAAAAGAGTATTCCTACGATAAGCTCTGTATCTGTACCGGCTCAAAGCCCTTTGTTCCCCCTATGGAAAATGTCAGCGGTAAATCAAATACCTATACGTTTCTTGATTTGGAATCTGTTAAAAATATCAAAAAGGTTGCTGACGAAAGCACAAGAGCAGTTGTTATCGGCGCAGGTCTTATCGGTATGAAGGCGGCAGAGGGTCTGTCAAAAGTGTGCAAAAGCGTTGACGTGGTTGAGCTTGCACCGAGAGTGCTTCCCTCAATCCTTGACGCTAAATCCGCAAAAAGCGTAAAGAAATTTCTTGAGACAGAGGGAAAGCTTAAATTCCACCTTGAAAATACAGTTGTAAAAGCAAAGTCAAAGGGCAGAAAAATTACCTCGGTAATTCTTAAAGACGGCAAGGAAATCAAATGCGATATGCTTGTTGTTGCCGTTGGTGTGCGCCCTGAAACCACTCTTGCCGAGGAAGCAGGTCTTACTGTTGACAGGGGTATAATCACCGACCCTGCCACAATGCAGACAAGCGACGAAAGCATTTATGCGGCAGGCGATTGCACCGTGTCCGTTGATATGCTTGACGGCTCAAAGAGAATTATTGCTCTTTGGCCCAATGCCGTACAGCAGGGTACTGCCGCCGGCTCACAGATGGCGGGGGGAGATGTTGTAATTGACGGCACCTATTCCGTGAACGCTATTGACTTTTACGATGATTTGCGTATTTGCACCTGCGGACTTATTAACGCCCAAGGTGATAAATATACAGATAAAATCAAGACCGACGGCGATGTGTATAAAAGGCTTGTTTTTGAGGGTAATAATCTTGTGGGATTTGTTCTCATTAACTGCAGTGACAACGCCGGTATCTATACAAATCTGATTGCAAACCGTGTTGATTTGACTCAGCTTCAGGGCGATATTATGGATGATCCGTCCCTGTTTCTTTTCAGCAAAGAGGTAAGAACACAGAAATTAACAGGAGGTCTTGAATTATGAGCATAGATGCATCACTGAGACGTTACGAAGAGGTTAACGCCGAAATCAAAGAAGAGCTCCTTAAAAAGAATAAGGTTGTAGTAAATAATGTAAACGGTCAGCGTTATATCGGCTGTGCTCTTGACGAGGGCAAAACCATTGAGATTCACGGTACTCCCGGCAACGATATGGCTTGCTATCTCAACGGCGGAAGGGTTGTTGTTTACGGCAACTGTCAGGACGCTGTGGGCAATACTATGGGCGGCGGAGAAATTGTCGTTCACGGTCACAGCGGTGACGCTATGGGCTATGGTATGCGTGACGGACAGATTTACATTCAAAATAACGTAGCCTGCCGGGGCGGTATTCATATGAAGGAATTTCGCTCAATGCGCCCTGTTCTAGTTATCGGCGAAAATGCAGGCTCTTTCCTGGGAGAATATATGGCAGGGGGTACCATCGTGCTTCTCGGTCTTAATCTTAAGCGTGGCGAAAAGCTTTTCGGCACCCACTGTGCCTCAGGTATGCACGGCGGAAAAATCTTTGTACGTGGCTCTTTCCCCAAGGAAAATCTTTCTGACAATATCAAGGTAATGAACCTTGATTACGAGGATATGAAGGAGCTTAAGGCTTATGTAAAAAAATACTGCAAATATTTCGGCGCAGACTATGATTATGTAATGAGCAAGCCCTTTAAAAAGCTTGTTCCGGCTACCTCACGCCCTTATGCAAATCTCTATACGCCTAACTAAATTATTATGCCTTTTGGATTTTTAATTCAAAAGGCTTAAGTTATTTATCAGCAGAAAAGGAAGGTAAATATTTATGTTTAATACTCTTCACGAGGAATGCGGTGTTTTCGGAATTTTTGAAAATAAAACAACCTATGTTGCCCAGTCAACGTACCTTGCTTTATATGCACTTCAGCACAGAGGACAGGAAAGCTGCGGCATAGCAGTAAATGACGACGGTGTGTTTTCTCACCGCCGAGGTGACGGACTGGTACCGGATGTTTTTACACCGGAAAAGCTTGAAGGCTTGGGAATGGGTAATATGGCTATCGGTCACGTGCGCTATTCAACCACCGGCGGAAAAAGTCCAAATAACATTCAGCCTCTTGTTATACGTCATATAAAGGGTAATCTTGCCGTTGCCCACAACGGAAATCTTGTTAACGCCGCCGATATAAGAAAGAGCTTTGAGCTTAAGGGCGGAATTTTCCACGGCACATCGGATACGGAATCCATTGCCTATTCCATAGTTTCCAACCGTCTTAACAGTAAAAATACGGAGGAGGCGGTTGAAAAAACCATGTATTCCCTTAAAGGCGCCTATTCCTGTCTTGTAATGACCGCCACAAAGCTTATAGCCTTTCGTGACCCTAACGGCTTTCGTCCTCTTTGTATAGGCAAAACCGACGATGGTGCCTGGTGCGTTAGCAGTGAATCCTGTGCCCTTGATACCATCGGTGCAAAATTTGTACGTGATGTTATTCCCGGGGAAATAGTTGTTATCGGTATTGACGGTATTCATTCCATTAAAACCCACTGCCGTGAAAAATCAAAGGGCTCCCTGTGCGTTTTTGAATACATATATTTTGCCCGTCCGGATTCGGTTATTGAAAATGCGTCTGTTGAACACGCCAGAATGAAGGCTGGGGAGTTTCTCGCAAAGGAGCATCCTGTTGATGCGGATATTGTAATAGGCGTTCCCGATTCGGGACTTGACGCCGCCTTGGGATATGCAAACGCAAGTGGAATACCATATGGTATTGGCTTTATAAAAAACAGATATATAGGCAGAAGCTTTATTCAGCCGTCACAGCATCAGCGTGAGGACGCTGTTCGTATTAAGCTTAACGTGGTTAAAGAAAATATTAAGGGCAAGCGTGTAATAATGATTGACGATTCTATTGTACGTGGTACCACCTGTGCGAGAATTGTTAAGCTTCTCCGTGAAGCAGGCGCCGCCCAGGTGCATATGCGTGTTTCATCTCCGCCCTTTAAGTATCCCTGCTATTTCGGAACGGATGTTGATTCACAGGAAAATCTTATCGCCTGTAAATATGACAGCGTTGAGGATATTGCCCGTGAAATAGGTGTTGATTCTCTGGGCTATCTCTCTGTTGAGGCAACCCATAAGCTTGCGGAAAATGCCGACATCGGCTTTTGCGACGGATGCTTTACAGGCAATTATCCCATAGAGGTTCCCAAGGAACAGCCAAAGGATAAATTTGAGGAGAAATTAAATCAATTTTCCGCATACTATCAGGTTCTTGATTAACAAATAAACCTCCCGTTTTAAATGAAGGGAGGTTTATTTTATTAGTATTGTGATTAACATTATCCGTGTTTTGTGCTATAATGTAATTAGTATTATTTTAGGGTGAAAATGATGAAAAATATTGTTGATTATATAAAAGAATACGGTGATTTTACTTTTAAGGAAAAGCCCTTTAACGAGGTGGATAATGTTATTTTTTCACAGCTTGTTTATACGGATTTTGCCGGTATTGCCGACGGCGCTCTCAAGCCTACTCTTAAAAAGGCGGCAGAGGAATTTTACACCGTTTACAGCCTTGAAAGCATTGAAAATCTTATCACCATCAGCGTTCGTTCGGCGGAGCTTTTAAAGCTGTGCGCAGATACAAAGCGATACGGCGATACGGTTATCTGCCGTTATGTAAACAATGTTAACGAGGCTATTGATAAGCAGTTTTCGGCGGCAAATTTTAAGCTGAACGACGGCTCTCTGCTGGTGGCCTTTCGTGGTACAGATGTTACCGTTACCGGCGTAAAGGAGTCGGCTATGCTTTCGTATATGTTTCCGGTGCCTGCGCAGATAGAGGCTTTGCATTATTTTCAGGAAACGGCAATGCTCTGTGACGGAGATATTAGAATTTGCGGTCATTCAAAAGGCGGAAATCTTGCGGTGTTTGCGGCGGTTAATTGCTCAAATTCGCTTAAAAAACGTATCGCAGGGGTATATGAGGATGACGCTCCCGGATTTCCTAAATGGTTTTTTGACCGTTATGATTACAGGCAGATTGAGGATAAAATTCACCTTTTAACGCCTCAGTCCTCCGTAATCGGACGAATGCTGTATCACGATAAAAAGCCTATCATTGTTAAAAGCTCTAACAGTGGCTTAAAGCAGCATCAGGTGTCCTCCTGGATTGTGGATGATGACGGCTTTGAAACTGCTGAAAAATACGATTATTACTCGGATTTTGTCAGTGAATACATCAATAATCTTATTGCCTATATAGGCGAGGAGGATTTGGAGCTTTTCTTTGATACCCTTGAAAATACCGCCGAAAAAATAGGAATTGATGATTTTTACGATTTAAAGCTGATGGATTTAAAGCGTATAATCTCAATCATTGATTCCGTATCGGAAATGGATAACGAAAAGAACGCCCGGTTTAAAGCGGTGCTTAAAAAAGCAGTTTATGATTTTTCAAAGGAGTATTTTTCCCAAAAGGCAAAATCCGCCTGGGAGGAGCGGGGAGCTCACAACCGTGAAAATTAATGAATAAGATGTTATTAATTTTAAATTAATATATTATTAACAGTAATTAAGGTTTACAAAAACAGCCTTATGTGATAAAATAAACTAAATTATTATGTTTTTTGACGATGAAAAGGCCTGATTTGTAATGAGAAAAATAAAAAAAGCGATAAAAAGAAAACTTCTTAAATACGGGAAAAAGCATCACACCTTTCTGACTCTGTTGAGAAAAGCAATGTTTGTGTGGGGCAGGGTTCAGTATCTTAATTATTATTACTCAAACAAGGTTGACGATAAAATGATTATGTTTGAGGCATATATGGGCAGATATTTTGTTTGCAGTCCCAAAGCAATATATAATGCTATGCAGAATGATGAAAGGTGCAGTGATTTTAAATACGTATGGGCGTTTAAAAACCCCGATGATTTCAAATATCTTGAGGAAAACAAAAATACGGTAGTTGTTAAGTACGGCAGCAGGCAGTATTACAGATACCACGCCGCCGCTAAGTTTTGGGTAACAAATTCACGTCTTAAGGAGATTATTAAGAAAAAGGACGATCAGGTTTATATTCAGTGCTGGCACGGTACACCTCTTAAAAAGTTAGGCTACGACATTTCCGTTAAGGGCGGAAATGCAATGAACTCAATCAACGATATTCGCAAAAAATATAAAACCGACTCAAAGAGATATACATATATGATTTCTCCGTCGGCGTTTTGTACGGAAAAATTTGCCTCCGCCTTTGATTTGGAGGATAAATCAATTCTTAAGGAAACAGGATATCCCCGTAACGACTTTTTATATAATTACACACAGCAGGACGTTGCCGAAATCAAGGACAGGCTCGGTATTAAGGGCGACAAAAAAATAATTCTTTACGCTCCTACCTGGCGAGATGACCAGCACAAGGCAGGTATGGGATATGTGTATAAGGCGCAGATGGATTTTGACAAAATGCAAAAGGAATTCGGCGATGAATATATCATTCTTTTCCGTACCCACTATTTTGTTGCAAATTATATTGATTTAAGCAAGTATGAGGGCTTTGTTTATAACGTCAGCACCTATGACGATATTAACGATTTGTATATTATAAGTGATTTGCTGATTACGGATTATTCCAGCGTGTTCTTTGATTACTCAAATCTTAAAAGACCTATTTACTTTTATATGTACGATTTTGATGAGTACAAAAATAATCTGCGTGATTTTTATATTGATTTGTCCGAGCTTCCCGGTCCTATTACAAAAACCCAGGACGAGCTAATGGACGAGCTTAAAAATATTTCCGCCTACGAAAGCAGGTACAGGGAAATATACGATAGGTTTAACGCAAGATTTACTTATCTTGAGGACGGACAAAGCAGCCGGCGAGTAGTGGAACAGTGTATCCTAAGGTAACGGTAATAATATAATCATAAAAGCACCCCCTTGCAGTAATGCAAGGAGGTGCTGTGCTTTGCTTTGTTATTTTTCAATTTCAATTCCGCGCTCACGTCTTTGCTCCTGAAGCTGAGCCTCCATTTTCTCCTTGTAATCTCCCGTGAGATTGTAGAAGAACATTGGTATTATGCATACCAAAAGCGAAATTGCCGGAATTAATGAAATTATGCTGAATATACCGCCTCTTACCGTATCGGTCATTTCAAGCGGATTAGCAGTAACCTTTGCAGAGATTGACGCAACATCCAAATCAACGATAATATACATAAGAATAATAAATGATGTGGCTATTGCATTGCCGAATTTTGTTACAAAGCTCTGAATAGCGGAGCCCATACCGG
>JBJEPO010000025.1:0-3926 GCA_051881275.1 Eubacterium sp.
GCCCACATATCTTTTTGCAATGCTTACAACAAGACGGAGATTTGCTTCTGCAAGACGCTTTTTAGCCACCGGGTCGTTTTCACCGATACGAATGGCAAGCTCAATTTCCTCCTCGGGAGTAAGAAGCGGAACACGTCCTATTTCTTTAAGATAAACCTTAACCGGATCATCCATTGCGGCGTTATCGTTTACGGCAACGGTTTCAGCGGCATCGGTTTCTTTAGGCAGGTCAACCTCAAGTGTAATTCCGTCAAGAGTTTCGGCAGAGAAATCGTCAATAATATTAATATTGGCGGCATCAATCTGCTCGTTGAGCTTTTCAAGCTCGTCAACGTCCAAATCAAGCTCAACAATAAGATTGTCAATCTCCTGCGCAGTCAGATGACCTGCTGCCTTGCCCTTTTCAACCAGCTTTTTAAAGGCGTTGAGCTTTTTTTCCTCTGCTGTAAGAGGTGTTGAATTTGTGTCTTTCTTTTTTTCCATAACTTTATTCTCCTCAAATTATGTATTTTGAATAAGCCTTCTGAAATCGTCGTCGCTTAAATCGGCAACGGAAGAATTCTTTTTCTTTTCGTTTTCTTCTTTAATTACTTTTAAGCAGTCGGTAAATTCTTTTTTAGGGTCCATACTGTTTTTACCTCTGGCGGAAATTCCGGATAATCTGCCCATTTCGTCAACGGACAAATACTCGGAAAAATCGGAAATATCAACGCTCATTCCGTTTTTCAGCCGTGTTGTAATCAAAGAATACAGTTTTTTTATAAAATCCGACTTTAAACCGGTTTCATCAAAATCCTCACACAGTTTAAGGCAATCGGGATATAAAAGCAATAGTGAAATAAGTCTTTCCTGGGCTTTTATAAGCCTTATCGGCATATCAAGCTCCCTGCTTTGGTCATTATTCTGCTTAATACTGTTATTAACAATATTTTTTGTAAGAGCCTTTTTTGTCCTTGTTCTTGTTCTTTTTGAAAAATCACTGAGTTGGGCGTTTATACTTCGTTTTTCCACGCCTAATTCTTCAGCAAGGCGGGAAACATACAAATCCTGCTCAATAGGACTTGTCCTATACAAAACCTTAATTGCGTCATTGAGAAAATCAACTTTTCCCTGGGTGGTCAGCAAATTATGCTTTTGCCGTAAATTCAGCAGCTCAAACTCAATTTCGCCGGAAGCACCTTCAAGCATTCCCTTAAACTTATCCCTGCCGTATTTTTTTATGATTTCGTCCGGGTCCTTACCGCCTGTCAGGTTAGGTATTCGCACCTTAACATCCGTTTCATCAAAGAGCTTAATGGCTTTTGCAAGGGCTTTCTGCCCTGCCTCGTCAGCATCGTATGCAAGTATAACCTCCTTAGCGTAACGGCTGATTAGGCGAACCTGCTCGTTAGTAAGGGCTGTTCCGCATCCTGCAACGGCATTTGTAAAGCCTGCCTGATGCATTGCGATTACGTCCATATAGCCCTCGCAGAGAATAATAGTATCGCTTGCACTGTCCTTGGCAAGATTAAGAGCAAACAGTTCATTTGTCTTTTTATACACAAGGGTATCGGAGGTGTTGATATATTTCGGCTTGCTGTCGTCAAGAACTCTGCCGCCGAAAGCAATCACATTGCCCCTAACGTCAATAATGGGCGTCATAACACGGTTTCGGAAAATATCGTAATAGCTTTTATTACCCTTTTTTACAAGTCCTGCCTCCACCATTTCGGAAACGGCAAAGCCCTGTGATTTAAGCTCCTTCAGCAAGGCGTCCCAGGAATCGGGAGCGTATCCCAAGCCGAATTTTGTAATAGTCTTTTTGCTTAATCCTCTGCCGAGAAAATAGTCAAGACCTGCTTTTCCCTGCTCGCTCATCATATAGGAATGGAAAAATCTTGCCGCCGCCCTGTTTATTTCAAGAATACGGCGTCGCTTTTTTGCAAGAGAATCGTCATAAGCCTCCTCAGGCATTTGCAGTCCTGCACGTTGGGCAAGAGTCTTAACTGCGTCAATGTAATCAAGATTTTCAATCTTTCTTATAAATCCTATTGCGTCACCGCCGGCACCGCATCCGAAGCAGTAAAAGGACTGTGTGGCTGGATAAACGGTAAAGGACGGCGTTTTTTCATTATGAAAGGGGCACAGACCCACAAGAGTAGAGCCTCTTCGCTTCAACGTAACATAGGAGGATATTACGTCTTCAATATCTGTTTTAATTTTTAAATCCTGCAAAAAGCTGTCGGATAAAGCCATAATATCATCTCCTTACAAAAAATTATTCTATCCAAAACATAGGAACAAAAAGCTGGTTAAATATTTTAAGCGAATAAGTATCGCTCATACCTGCAATATAATCACAAACCGCACGCTCCACCGTATCGGTTTCGGCGATTTTCTGAAATTCGGCAGGTAAATCCTCCGGCTTTGAAACGTAGTGGGAGTAGAGCTGTTCAAGCATTGCAACTGCCTTAACCTCCTCGCCCTTGCACACCGGATTTTTATATACTGCAACGAACATAAAATCGTGAAGCTCGTTGAACATCTGCCAATAATCTTCGCTCATAAGGATTTTATCCTCGCTGTTTTCTATAACATTTTTAACCATATTATTGATACGCTGACTTTTGCTCATTCCAAGGGACATACGCAGGTCAAGGGGAATATCCTCCTCCGCCATAACTCCGGCACGCACAGCGTCGTCAATATCGTGGTTTATGTATGCTATTTTATCGGCTATACGGATAATCTGTCCCTCTAAGGTGTAGGCGTCCTCGCCTCTTGTGTGGCATAAAATTCCGTTTCGCACCTCATCGGTGAGATTAAGCCCCATACCGTCCTTTTCAAGCTTATCAACAACTCTTACGCTTTGCTCATAATGCTTAAAGCCTGATGGACACAGCTTGTCCAGTGCACGCTCGCCTGCGTGACCGAAGGGAGTATGGCCCAAATCGTGACCTAATGCAATAGCCTCCGTCAAATCCTCATTTAACTGAAGCGCACGTGCAATGGTTCTTGCGATCTGCGACACCTCAAGAGTATGCGTAAGACGAGTTCTGTAATGGTCGCCGCTGGGAGACAAAAACACCTGGGTCTTATGCTTTAGCCGTCTGAAAGACTGAGAATGAATAATGCGGTCTCTGTCACGCTGAAAGCAGGTGCGCACATCACACTCATCCTCCTGCCTTAATCTGCCCTTTGAATTACAGGCAAAGCAGGCACGGGGAGATAATATTTTTTTCTCGTTTTCCTCTGTAATTTCTCTTATTAAACGCTCCATAATACTTTCCCAAACTATTTTTGCCTTAAATGAATATAATTATCATAATTTTATACTGTTTTTTTGTCAAAAATCCTTTATTTATTTTAAATAAATAAGATAAATAAGTCTTGACTAAATATATTGCAATATATTATCATAAAAAAGAGGTGTAATTTATTTATGGAAATTGCATTAATAATATTAATTTTTATTGTGGCTTTGGCGGTGTTTTTATACCTGCAAAACAACATAATTGACATAACGAAATACAGGATAAAAAGCGGCGGCGTTAACGGAAGGGTTAAGATAGTACAGTTGTCGGATTTGCACTCAAAGCCGTTTAAAAAGGTACTGAAAAAGCTTGATGAAATCAAGCCGGATATAATTGTTATTACAGGCGATTACATCAATGACAAGGGCAAAAATCTTGATAAAATGATTGACTTTGCAGGAGAGCTTGTCAGCAGAGCGCCGGTATATTATATCACAGGTAACCACGAAAGACGGCTGAAAAATTTTGACAGTATAATGCAGAGCCTTAAGAACGCCGGATTTAACGTATTGCTTGACGATATTGCGCAGGCAAGCGTTAACGGCAGTAATGTTTTCCTGCTCGGGCTTGATGAAAATATGGCTGATTTCAGCGACTATAAGGCACGCAGAAACGGCACCTTTGAATACCGAG
>JBJEPO010000026.1:0-3924 GCA_051881275.1 Eubacterium sp.
TTCAATATCCGTAACGGCAAGTCCCTTTGGCTGAGGAATACCAAGCTCGGTCATTACACGCTCAAAGGAATCCCTGTTCTCCGCTCTGTCAATAGCCTGAACGTCTGTACCGATAATCGGAACGCCCAATGCATCAAGAGGCGGTGCAAGGTTAATTGCCGTCTGTCCGCCGAGAGATACAACGATGCCCAGCGGATTTTCAAGGCAAATGATATTCATTACATCCTCCACGGTGAGAGGCTCAAAATACAGCTTGTCCGAGGTGGTATAGTCGGTTGATACGGTTTCCGGGTTGTTGTTTATGATAATAGCCTCGTAGCCTGCGTCACGGATTGACCAGATTGCGTGAACGGTTGAATAGTCAAATTCAACGCCCTGACCTATTCTGATAGGTCCTGAACCTAAAACAATAATCTTTTTCTTTTCACTGACGATTGACTCGTTTTCCTCCTCGTAGGTTGAGTAGAAATAAGGAACGTAGGAGTCAAACTCGGAGGCGCAGGTGTCAATCATTTTATAAACCGGGAAAATATTATTTTCTTTTCTGAGATTGAACACTTCAGCCTCGGTCATACGCCAAACCATACCGATAAATTTATCGGAAACGCCCATTTTCTTAGCGTCCTTAAGTGTTTGAATATCACCGGGATTTGATACGAGTGTGGTTTCAAAATCAACAATGTTCCTGAATTTTTCCAGGAAGAACATATCAATTTTTGTGGCGTTATAAACAAGGTTAAGGTCGGCGTTAAGACGGATAAGCTGAGCTATTGCAAACAGTCTGTCATCGGTGCCGTTTTTGATATAATCAAGAAGCTCCTCCTCGGTAAATTCATCAAACTTTTTACTGTAAAGATGACACACGCCTGTTTCAAGAGAGCGAATTGCTTTAAGCAGAGATTCCTCAACGGTTCTGCCGATAGCCATAACCTCGCCTGTTGCCTTCATCTGTGTATTAAGCGTATTATTTGCATCGGCAAATTTATCAAACGGGAAACGTGCAATCTTTGATACAACATAGTCAAGAGTAGGCTCAAAGGATGCGGGGGTATTTGCAATTTGAATTTCGTCAAGGTGCATACCTACTGCAATTTTTGCAGATACTCTTGCAATAGGATAACCGGACGCCTTTGATGCAAGAGCGGAGGAGCGGGAAACTCTCGGGTTAACCTCAATAAGATAATACTGGAATGACAGAGGGTCAAGGGCAAACTGAACGTTACAGCCTCCCTCAATTTTAAGCTCACGGATAATTTTAAGTGCGCTGTCACGGAGCATCTGGTACTCCTTGTTTGTAAGAGTCTGCGAGGGACATACAACCACGGAGTCGCCGGTATGAACGCCTACCGGGTCAATATTTTCCATATTACAAATGGTGATAGCCGTATCATTGGCATCACGCATTACCTCGTATTCAATTTCCTTATAGCCCTTGATTGATTTTTCAACAAGCACCTGATGAACAGGTGAAAGAGCAAGGGCGTTTTTCAACATAACACGGCACTCGTCCTCATCATCGGCAAAGCCGCCGCCTGTACCGCCCAAGGTGAATGCAGGGCGCAGAACAACAGGATAGCCGATTTCAGCCGCCGCCTGAAGTCCCTCCTCAAGAGTGTTTGCAATTTCGGACGGAAGCACAGGCTCGCCTAAGCTTTCGCAAAGCTCTTTAAAAAGCTCTCTGTCCTCGGCTCTTTCAATGGCTTTAAAGTTTGTTCCTAAAATCTCTACATCGCACTCCTGCAAAACGCCTTTTTTAGCCAGCTGAACGGCAAGGTTAAGTCCTGTCTGTCCGCCCAGTGAGGGGAGAATTGCATCGGGTCTTTCGTGACGGATAATTCTTGCAACATATTCAAGATTAAGAGGCTCCATATATACCTTGTCGGCAATATCTGTATCGGTCATTATTGTGGCAGGGTTTGAGTTGATAAGAACAACCTCGTATCCCTCCTCACGCAGAGCAAGACACGCCTGTGTTCCCGAATAGTCAAACTCGGCAGCCTGTCCGATAACGATAGGACCCGAACCGATTACAAGAACCTTGTGTATATCAGTACGCTTTGGCATATTATTCAGCCTCCTTTTCCATTAAAGATATAAATTTATCAAACAGATATGCGCTGTCCTGGGGACCGGGCGCAGATTCAGGGTGATACTGAACGGAAAACAGCTTGTTTTCGGCAGATTCAACACCCTCGGCAGTATCGTCAAGCAGGTTTTTATGGGTAAGCTTAAGCTCTGTACCCTCAAGTGATTTAACGTCTACTGCGTATGAATGGTTTTGTGAAGTGATTTCAATTTTACCTGTTTCAAGATTCATTACAGGGTGATTTCCGCCTCTGTGTCCGAATTTCATTTTAAAGGTTTTAGCACCTAAGGCAAGGGAAATCATTTGATGTCCCAAGCAGATACCGAAAATGGGAAGCTGACCTTTAAGCTGACGCACAACATCAATTACAGGCTGAACATCCTCCGGGTTGCCGGGTCCGTTTGAAAGAAACAGTCCGTCCGGCTTCATTTTCATAATCTCGTCTGCGGATGTATCGTAAGGCACAACCGTTACGTTACATCCCTTTTCGTTTAATTTGCGGATAATGTTAAGCTTGATACCGCAGTCAATGGCAACAACGTCAAATTTATGATTAGGCGTTCTTGAATACCAGCGTTTTTTACAGGAAACACGGGATACCATATCCGTTGGAATCTGATAATCCTTAAGCAGCTGATACGCCTGGTCATAGGGCACGTCCGCATCACAAATCATAACCTTTTGGCTTCCCTCGTCACGTATAATACGTGTAATCATTCTTGTATCAACACCGCTGATACCGGGAATACCGTATTCGTCAAGCACCTCCGACAGAGTTTTCGTATAGCGGAAGTTAGAGGGCAAATCGTTGTACTCACGGACAATAAGACCGCCCATTGTAGGCACTCTCGTTTCGTAATCGTCATCGGTCATACCGTAATTGCCGATAAGGGGATAAGTCATACAAACCATTTGGTCGGTATATGACGGGTCGGATATAATCTCCTGATAACCAACCATTGAGGTGTTAAAAACTATTTCGTTTACGGCTAATTTGTTTGCGCCGAAGCCGTAGCCGTAAAACTCTTTTCCGTTTTCAAGAATTATTTTTTTATCATAAGGCTTCATATACTACCTCTCCTTCACATATTGTAAGCAGATTTCTGCCGTAAACCTTCCAGCCCTCAAAGGGTGTTGCTCTGCCCATGGTTGCAAATCCGTCCGGCTCCACCGTCCATTCGTCATCAAGGCTCAGCAAAGCCAAATCAGCCGGCATACCCTTTTCAATTCGTCCGCCGGGTATTGAGAAAATCTCTCTCGGTTTAACGGACATCATATTTATCAATTTTTCAAGGGTGATTATCCCTGTTTTTACAAGCTTGGTATATAGGACGGAAAACGCCGTTTCAAGACCTACAACGCCCATTGCGCTTTTTTCAAGTCCCTTGGACTTTTCCTCCTTTGAATGAGGGGCGTGGTCGGTGGCAATAACATCAACCGTGCCGTCCTTAACGCCGTCAATAAGCGCCTGCATATCATCCTTTGACCGCAGAGGCGGATTCATCTTAAATCTTCCGTCCTCCTGCAAATCCTCGTCGCACATTGTAAGGTAGTGGGGTCCTGTTTCGCAGGTTACGTTAATTCCCCTTGCTTTCGCTTTTCTTATTATATCAACGCTTTCCTTGGCGGAAATATGGCAAACGTGATAATGAACGCCGGTTTTTTCCGCCAGCTCAACATCTCTCGCAATCTGCTCGTATTCGGAGGCGGAGCATATACCCTTGTGATTATGGGCACGGCAGTATTCGCCGTCGTGGATATATCCGCCGTTTAGTAAATCATTAACCTCGCAGTGAGCGGAAATTATCTTGCCTGCCTTTGCGCATTTCTCCATAGCG
>JBJEPO010000027.1:0-22712 GCA_051881275.1 Eubacterium sp.
GCCTATCACAGAAACGAGGATTTGTTCGCTCTGCCGTTGAAAATTCTTGAAATTAACGATAATTACAAGCTGTATTTCAGACATTCAAAATACATTCCTGCATGGGAAAGCAATTTTTATTGCATTATAGATTGATTTCGTTTAGAGTTTCGTGTATAATACTATTGTCTATAAGTTTATAATTATTTAATTTTTGCATACAAAGAGGATAATCAATTGCTTGTAATTGTAATATATTCGGTAGTTATTTTTGCCGCAACCATTATCGGAGCGCTGGTTGGAATGGGCGGCGGCGTTATTATCAAGCCTGTGCTTGATATGCTGGGCTATCACACTGTTGAGGTGGTTGGGTTTATTTCAACCTGTGCGGTATTCGCAATGAGCATCAGCTCATCTGTAAAGCATATACGGGCAAAAACCGAAATGCAGCCGAAAATTGTTTTGCTTGTTTCCCTTGGCTCCATCGCAGGCGGAATTGTAGGAAACGAGATTTTTGACAGAGTGTTTGAAAAATTTAACACGGATATAGTTAAAGGCATACAGGCGGTAATCATAGCGGCTTTCTTAATATTCGTTATTTTCTATGTAAATATGAATTTAAAGTCGTACAAGCTGCAAAATCCTGCCGCCATTATTGCAACAGGTCTGTTTTTGGGACTTATGAGCGCATTTTTAGGCATCGGCGGAGGTCCTATTAACACCGCATTTCTTGTGCTTTTGTTCTCATTCACGGTTAAAGAAAGCGCAGTTTATTCGGTAGCAATTATATTTTTCAGTCAGTTAAGCCAGCTTATTACAATTTTTATAAACAATCAGTTTAAGCCTTACATACAATACTGGCCCATAATTCTTGCGGCGTGCATTATTTCGGTAATCGGCGGTATTTTAGGCTCGCAGCTTAACAGAAAATGTTCTGACAAGGTTATTACAAAGGTTTTCAGTCTTACCCTTGCCTTTGTTGTAATTATAAACATATTCAATGCCGTTAAGGGCTTTACGGCATAAATTATAAAGGAGTAATATATGAAAAAGAAAAACATCATATTTTATTTCAGCGACCAGCAGAGATGGGATACTGTTAACGAACAGGTTACGCCCAATCTTATGAAGCTGGCAAGCGAAGGAGTAAAATTTGAAAACAATTTCACCTGTCAGCCCGTTTGCGGACCTGCCAGGGCATGCCTGCAAACAGGCTTGTATGCTACTCAGTGCGGATGCTACTGGAACGGTATTCCCCTTCCTAAAGACATTACGCCCCTGGCTCATTACTTTAATGAAGCAGGATATCAGACTGCATACATAGGCAAATGGCATCTTGCCTCCGACAGACTACCCAAGATTGGTTACCACTGCGAAAGCACTGCAATACCAAAGGATAAGCAGGGCGAGTATCAGTATTGGAGAGGTGCGGATATTCTTGAATTCACTTCTCACGGCTACGACGGATATGTGTTTGACGGAGAGGGAAACAAGCTTGATTTTAAAGGCTACCGTGCCGACTGCATAAACGATTATGCTCTTGAATTTCTTGACAACAGAGATAAGGATAAGCCCTTCTTTATGTTTGTAAGTCAGCTTGAGCCACATCATCAAAATGACCATCACTGCTATGAGGGTTATAAGGAAACCGTTGACGACTACAAGGATTATCCTCTTCCGGACGATTTGACCTTCCTTAAAGGCGACTACGAGAAAATGTATCCCGATTATATGTCCGCGATCAACAGACTTGACTACAATGTAGGACGTCTCGTTGACAAGCTTAAGAAGCTTGGCATTTACGACGATACAGTTATTATTTACACCAGCGACCACGGCTCTCACTTCAAAACAAGGAACCCTGAATACAAGCGTTCCTGCCACGAGAGCGCAACCCACACTCCGCTTATTATCAAAGGCGGAGGATTTGAGGGAGGAAAAAAGGAAGAAAGACTTTCCTCTCTTATTGATATGCCGCCTACTCTGCTGTCACTGGCAGGTATTCCTATACCGAAGAGTTATATGGGCGTTGATTTGACTCAGCAGATTAACGACCCGGAGAAAAAGCGTGACTGTGTATTTATTCAAATCAGCGAGGCTACAAACTCACGTGCCGTAAGAACAGACAGATTTAAGTATTCTGTCCGTGACGCTGCAATCACAGGCTATATTCACCACTCTTCCAAGGCGTATTTTGAGGATTATTTATACGACCTCAAAAAAGACCCTAACGAAAAGCATAACTTAATCAAAGACAAGCGTTATGCAAAGGTAAGACAGGAGCTTAAATATCTGCTTATTGAACAGATGGTTGAAGCAGGCGAAGAAAGACCGGTTATCCTGCCGGCAGTTATATCAAGGAGGAAGTAATGGAGCAGAAAAAATATCTTACAATGAAAGAGCGTGTATGCTTCACCGTCGGCGCATTCGGCCGTTCCGGTATTTACACGCTGATGTCAATGTTCACCCTGGTATTTTTCCAAAACGGCGCAGGACTTACGCTGTCACAGGGTACAACAATTATTCTGATAGGCAGAATATTTGACGCCATAAATGACCCGGTAATGGGTATGATTGTTGACAGAACAAAATCAAAATGGGGTAAAATGAGACCGTATCTTTTATTTGCCCCCGTTCCTATCGCAATATGCACGATACTTTTGTTTACCGCACCGTTTGAGGAAGGCTCAACCGCCGCATTTGTTTGGGCGCTTGTAACATACATTCTCTGGGGCGTTGCATTCACAGTACAGGACGTTCCTTTCTGGGGTCTTTCATCTGTAATTACCCCGCTTGAAAGCGAAAGAACATCATTTATTTCCACTGCAAGACTCGGTTCAACCTTCGGCGGAATTCTCCCCGCACTTCTCGTTCCGATTCTTTACCAGAGCAACTTGGGTTATACCAAAGGATTTTTCCTCAGCGGTCTGTTGTTTGCAGTACTTGGCTGTGCATTATCCATACTTATCTTCTTTGTATCAAAAGAGAGAGTTCCAAAGATGGACCACACTCCGTCATTTAAGGAAACCTTTGTTGTACTTGGTAAAAACAAGCTTTTAATCATAATTATTTTTGCCGCTGTTTTAGGCTCCACTATGGTTACAGCCAACCAGTGTGCAGACTACATAGGCAACTATCTTATTATTCAGAACAATACTGATTTTGCCAAGATTTTTGTTGACGCACTTCCCGGTGCGCAGTCAATACTTGTTGACAATGTTGACGCTGCGGCAGCATACGATTTCTGGATTCCCCGAGGAACAATCGTTACAACTCTTACTGTTGCAATCGGTGTTGGTATGGTTCCTGCTATGGCAGTATTTCCTCTGCTTCGCAAAAAGTTCAGCCTTAAGCAAATCTACATCGGCTCTGCCGCATTCGGACTTGTTGTGCATGCGCTTTGCTACATAGTATTCCAGCAGGATGTTACAGACATCAACATCTATCTTCTTTGGGTATTCCTGTTCCTGATGGGCTTCCCTCTCGGTATTTACAACGTAATCACTTACGCTTTGATTGCCGACGCAGTAGACTACCTTGAATGGAAAACCGGCGAGCGTCAGGAGGGTGTTTGCTTTGCATTCCAGACCTTCCTTTCAAAGGTTAACGCCGCTATCGCAACATTCGTATTCGGTCAGATTCTCGGTCAGTCCGACTTCCGTGCCGTTGACAAATCACTTGTTGATAACGCAGGACGTCAGATATTCTTTGAGCAGTCTGTTGATACGCAGAAGATGCTTTTAGCTCTTGTAACAATAGTTCCCGCTGCCGGCTTCCTTCTTACAATCATTCCTATGCTCTTTAATAAGTTCACAGGAAAGACAAAAGAGGACGCTCAGAAGGAGCTTGAAGCAAAACGTGAAAAGCTTATGCAGGAAGAACAAAACGCATAAGTAATCACATCTCAATAACAAAAAACCGCCTCGGATATTCCGGGGCGGTTGATTTTTACTATACATCATCCTGCTTTACAGCTCTTTGCGGAGCTTTGCTTTGAATTACATTTTGAATTCTTTGAATAAATAGCTGTAATTTTATAATAATATGTTTTCTTAGAAGTAAGCTTTGTATTTTTATAGCTTGTTGTACTGCCGCTGCTTATAGTTTTTATTAACTTATAAGTACCGTTTTTAGAGGTTGCTCTGTAAATCTTATATCCGGTAGCACCTGACACTTTGTTCCAAGAAAGCGATACAGCTTTCTTCTGTGATTTAACCTTCAACGTAGGCGTCTTGCATCTGACATAATATGTATATGAAGCACTTTTGCCGTAATACGAATAAGTGTATTTTTTAACGCCGACACTTGATGTTGATAATGTTTTAGTCACTGACAATTTGCTTGTTGTACCGTCAATATATGTTTGGGTGAACGAAAGAGTAGGTTTAGCGGAAGCACCTTGAGTATATACTGCTGAAGCTGTATTGCATTTTAAGGCATTAATGTTGCAGTTATAGTAAGAAGTAATTGAATACTCTGTTGAGTTTCTTTCAAAATATGCAGTAACATAATAGTTTTTGTAATTACTATCTGTAGCTTTGTAATATTGTTTTGGCTTAATAGTAATCAAGTACGTCCCATCTTTTTGCTTAGATTTACTTACAGACAAATAATTGCTATTGTATTTAAGCCCTATTTTGTCATTATCGGAACAATTAGTGCTTACAGTAAACTGCATACCTTTATCGCCAAGCGAATAAATATCATCATTCCATACATACCATGTTTTGCCGTTTTCAATAAAAGTCATTGTGAGCTTAGGCTTTGTTACAGTGAAGCTTATAGGTACAGAATATGTTTCTTTTTCATAAGTTAAAGTCCAATTCTTAGTACCTGTGGTATCCGTTGAGAAATCAGTAAATAAATTTTCTTCAGTGGTAATATTTGCAGAATGATTTTTACATTGGACCTCCATTGTAATAGTTGAATCCCACGGGTCCCCTATAAAATAATCTGTTTTATTGCAGGTAACGCTTTTGATTTCTTCTATATCATCTTTTGTGTTACAAAGTTCACATTCTGTTGACGTAGTGCTCCATTTATGATTACTGGAATTTATAGAATTTTCAGTAGTTTCAGTTGCTCTGCTTATTTCATGATGGCATACTGTACAATAAACTACACTGTCAAACTGTTCATTAGAAGAGCAAGTTGCTTCTTTTTTATTTTCTACAACCGGTTGTTTACACGGAGTGTGAGGTATCGTTTCCAGCTTAACCGTCTCTTTTTCTCCGCAAACCAAACAAGCTCGCTCTTTTATTCCCTCTTCTGAACAAGTTGGTTCTTGTGTTTCTTTCCAATCAGAATAACTGTGCGGAGCAATTTTATATGTAAATGTATAATCACAATTATCACAGGTGCCCTTCATTTCACCCCATTCATCACAGGTTGACTCTTTTACAATACTATATGATATTTCATGTGATAACTGAGGTATTTCATCTCCGCCTGTCTCATAGCCACAATATTTGCATTTTTTTACTTCAGTTTTACCTGCCGAAGTACATGTTGCATCTACTCGCTCTTCTTGAACTTCAAAGTCACAGCTTTCGCTTTTAACACTTTTATCCTCATCAATAACTTCTTTGAAAACATTTGTATTTTCTTCATCCTGCTCCCATTTATAAACGGTAACACTATGAGTAGAGTCTCCTAAAGAAGTGTATTTGTTTTCAGTATTTTCAGGAGCATTTTCAGAGGTTATCTCTGTTCCATTTTCAAATATATATGTATATTTTTCTCCTGTTTCACCAGTGCTACCGGATAACTCTTCATCCTGTGCATAGGTATAAAACGGAATACCGAAAATCATTAAAGCAGAAAGAAATATTGAAATCATCTTTTTCATTGTTTTATTCCTCCTCTTCGCTATGTCTTGTCTGATTAGTAGAAGACTTTTCTGATGTAGCCGTAGTAGTCTTCTTTGTTGTAGTTATCTTTTTTGTGGTGGTTTGTTTTTTTGTTGTAGTTGTCTTTTTTGTGGTGGTTTGCTTTTTAGTTGTAGTCTGTTTTTTAGTTGTTCTTTGTGCAGTTGTACGTTTTGCATTTGTTGCAACGGTTACAGCTTCGTTCTTGGTGATATAAACTGTAATTAAATCGGATTTTTTAATCTTTTTTCCTGCCTTAACAGACTGGGAGCAAACAAGGCCGTTAGCAAAGGATTTATTCTTTGCATATTTAAACTCATAGTTTGTGAAGCCTAATTTTTTGAGCTTATCTTCGGCTGAGGATTTTGACTTAGCCGTCAAATCAGGAACAACGGCTTTATCGGAATTTTTGTCCTCTTCTTCAGCCTTGCCCTCTGCTACCTTTAACTGAACGGTTTTTATATTCGAGTTATTGATTTTTGCTTTAGGCTCAATACTCTGCCAAACAACTTCACCTTCGTCAGCATCGTCAACCTGAAGCGTTCCCACAATTTCATAATCCATATTGTACTTATTGAGTTCTTTTTCCACCTGCTCAACAGTAAAACCGGTTAGATCAGGAAAAGTCTCGGAATTGGCTGTTACGGACACAATGTTTGTTTGAGTCAGAACAATGGCGGCAATAGCCATTAAAGCGACAACGCAAACTGTAACAATCAGCATTTTAACTTTTTTGGACATTTTACCGGTGTCCTCTTTTTTCTTTACCTCAATAACTCTTTGAACAGCTTTTCCGCTTGTCAAATTATTAAGAAAATCACCGCATCCGCCGGTTCTGTATTTGGAATTAACGTTAAGTGCATTAAGTATTGCATTTTCTATATTTGCAGGCACATTAATTCCTAATTTTGAAAACGGCTGAAGTTCATCATTATCTGCTCTTTCCATGGCGTTTTGAGGCACTATTCCGGTTATTGCATAATAAATGACAGCGGCAACAGAATATACATCAATAGCAGGTGACGCAGTTAAATCATCACGGTACAATTCCAAAGGTGAAAATCCTGATTTAGTAATAAGATTAAGATTCTTATTGCTTCCTGCGGTAGCGAATTTTGATGCGCCGAAGCTCAAAAGCTTAACCTTTTTATCACGGGTCATAATAATATTGTCCGGAGAAATATTATAATTAATCAGTCCGTTTTGATGAAGAACGCAGAGTGATGAAATAAGAGGAGTCATTATCTGTATAACATCCTGCCACGCCATTCTTCCCTGAGAAATTACTTTATCAAGGGAAATGCCGTCAATGTACTCAATAACGGAATAGGCGGTTGAATTTTCAATAAAAACACGCTTTGTTTTGGCAGTGCCCTCAAGCTTATCGGACAAGTCCGCAAGATTTGATGCTTCATCAATAAACGCTTTTAAACCGGATTCAAACTGGCGAGATTTTTCACCGTCATAGGTGATAACCTCTTTTACACCCGGCATTCTTGAAGCAAAGCCGTTAGGAAAATACTCTTTTATGACAACCTTGCAGTTTTCCTCATAGTCCCAGGCAAGATATGTAATACTAAAAGCTCCGGATCCCAATGCTTTACCTACAATATATCTTCCGTCAAGAACCGTTTCCGGCATAAGAAAATACGGTTCGCTGGGAGAGGCATTTTTAGGATACGCACAATAGGGACAAACCGACATGGAATTGTCGTATTCCTCCATACAGCCCATACATCTATGTTTTTCCATATAAAATTCGCCTTTCTAAAAGTCAATATTATCAATCACCGGTATAATGATATACATACACAATTACAACGGAGCCTTTTTTAGCAACAGTTCCTCCGGAGGGAGAAGTTTTTTGAATAATGCCATCCTTTGATGGGTCATTTGTTGACACGGCAGAGGTTTGAACAAAAAAGCCCGCATTTCGCAAGGCTGAACGTCCGCTTGAACTGGACTGACCCGCTACACTTGGAACCGTTACATTAGTTTCTGTAACTGCTGTTTGTTCTTTAGTTGTAGTAACCTTCTTGGTTGTAGTCTGTTTCTTTGTTGTGGTTGCCTTTTTTGTAGTGGTTGTTTGCTTTTTGGTTGTAGTTTGCTTTTTAGTGGTAGTCTGTTTTTTAGTTGTAGTTTGCTTTTTGGTTGTTGTTTTTTTCTTCTGTTCGGATACTTTTTGTGTATTTTTTGCAATATACACTGTAATCTTTTTATCCTTCTTAACCTTTTTCTTTGCTTCTACCGACTGATCGCAAACAAGGCCTGCTTTAAAGGAGTCGTCTGTTTTTTCCTTAAACTGATAAGAGGTAAAGCCTGCCTTTTTCAGTGCGTTTTCCGCCTCATTTCTGGTCATCGCAGACAAATTTGGCATAACGGCAGTGTCAGATGCGGTGTCCTCCTTAACAACCTCTGCTTCGGCCATTTTAAGCTCAACAATTATATCCTCGTCGTTTTTTTCAAGCTTAAAACCGGGTTCAATATTCTGCCATACTATTGTACCGGCGTCACCGTCAACATTTTTTAAAATACCGACTACCTGATAGTTTTTCGCTGAAAGTCCCACATCTTTAAGCAGGCTTTCAACCTGTGCTTCGTCTGCACCTACTAAATTTGGAAAATTTTCTCCAACAAAGCTGTAAGAATTTATAGTAGTTGACGTTGCGGCAATAACTGCAATCAGAATTACTGCAATACCGGCAACAATGGAAGAAATTATCTTCGTTTTCTTAGACCATTTGCCATCATCGGGCGTTTCCTGCTTTACAATAACTCTTTCAAGATTTACAGCACCTGTCAAAGCGTCTGCAAATTCTTTTGCTGACTGAATTCTGTACTGTGCTTTAACATTGAGTGCATTCATAATTGCATTTTCAACCGGTACAGGAAGCGTAAAGCCAAGCTCGGTAGGTGTTTTAAGCTCATCCTTAACATTGCGTTCTACGCTTTCTTCAGGAAGCTTGCCGGTAATCATGTGATACATTACCGCTGCCATAGCATAAACATCTGTCCAGGGACCCTGGTCGCCGTGGCTTCTGTACTGTTCCTCCGGAGCATAGCCCGGCTTTACAATTACGGAAAGACTTTTGCTATGAACAGTAGTAGCATTTCTTGCGGCACCGAAATCAAGCAGTGTTACCTTGTCGCCGTTAACCTTAATATTGTCAGGAGCAATATCGCGGTGAATAATTCCCTCCTGATGTACCTTATCAAGTGCATTTAAAACAGGCACTACGATATTTATTACCTCTTGATACGGTATAGGGCCTCTCTGCAAAAGCATTTCCTTTAGAGTAATACCCTCCACAAATTCCATAATTATATATGCGGTGCAGTTATCTACAAAGCTGTCATAAATATGTACAATACTGTCAAGATTATTCAGTTTAGCCAACCTAAGTGCCTCGTCAACAAAGCTTTTAAGTCCGGCTTCAAATTGATATGACTTTTCGCCGTCATAAGCGCAAACCTCTGTTGCACCTATCATTCTTGTTGCAAATTCGGAGGGGAAATACTCCTTAACTGCAACCTTTTTATTAAGTACAGTATCCCAGGCGACATAAGTTATACCGAAACCGCCTGCGCCTATTACTTTACCAAGATAATAACGGTTTTCAAGGTATGTTCCCGGTTCAAGATGATATGATTCTTTTTTCTCAGTGTTTTGGTCATAACCGCAATAGGGACATATTGACGTCTTGCTATTGTCAAAATTCTCCATACAGTTTAAGCATCTAAATTCAGCCAAATGATTTTACCCCCGTATTATTCATTTAAAATTTTCCGCACATCCGAAATCTTACTGTCATATTTTTTTACATTTTCAGAAATTTTCTGTGCCTTATTTGTAATTTTTTCTACATCATCCGCCGGCAATGCGGAGATACTGTTATCATCATTGTAAATAACATTGTATTCATCGTAATATCCGATATTTTCAACAGCGGATGTAAGCATAGGAAGATAATAAGTATTTCTGTTTGCCCTTGTTATATCCCCCTGTCCGTCGTCCATAGCTATAAGAAAATATAAAAACAAGGACGCACACTGTCTGTTAACGGAGGATGATTCAGATGAAATACTCCACACTTCAGGAAAAATTACGGTTTCGGTTACATTAGTTCCGGTTAAGGTTGAAACACTGAAGCTTGATTGTCCGGCTCTGCTGTTTTGAGATATAGAGCTGTACTCAGACATAAATCCGATATAATACATAGCATTATCTTTACTTGATGTAAATACAGACGCAGGGTCAACATACTCTTTGCCGTCAAAAACAGTAGCGGCATTGTACAGTTGAATTGGAATATTATCCACGCCGGAATCCTGATATCCGTAGGAATACGACGCATACAAAACCGCATCCGGATTGCAAAGCAACGAATACTTAAATTTTCCCTTACTAATATCTGCATTTTGCAGTTTATCCAAAGAGGTATTTGAATCCGGTGTATTTATGTATTTGAAATCGGTATAGGTATATAATACAGGCACGTCAAAGCATACGGCAATCTTATTCTTTGGCTGATACTCGGATTTCATAACCTGATAAACGCTCTCGTAATCCGCATCATCAATCTCATCGTACAAATTATTAAGGGAAGCCGCATAGCCATCAAGCTCACTGCTTGTAGATTCATATATATCCGGAGCGGTACCGTTTTCAAAAGCTTGCTTTAAGGTTTCCTCGTAATTCTCGGCCGGAATTCCTTTAACTACAATTTCCGTACTGTCAAGGGATTTTGACTGTGCGGCAACAAAATCCGAAAATTCATCAGCTATTATATTCCATCTTTCATTTAAAGCCTCATCGCCATTGTCGGAATACCATAGCTTAATAATAGTATTTTTTGATGGTACCAAATCGTTGCGGTTTTTAACCTGATACACTGCAAACACACTTGTTATCATAACAACAAAAGCCAAAGTAACGCTTACGGCTCTTTTGATTTTTTTCTTTTTTAATTCAACCTCGGGAAAGTCGGCTTTCTTTTCACCTTTCACAGCCTTTATAAAATCGTCCATACTTTTAAATCTTGCATTTTCCCGAAGTGCCATTGCTTTCATAATGGACTTTTCTGCATATATAGGAATGGTTACACCTAATTTTGACAGCTTTTCAAGATGGTCCTTTTCTGCTCTGTCAATAGACTCCTCAGGTATTGAACCTGAAAGAATAGTATATAATACAGCACCAACCGAATAAATATCGGAATAAGGACCGATTTTCCCTTTTGTTCTGTACTGTTCGGGCGGTGTATAACCGGGTTTCATAACAACGGAATTGTTGTTTTCAATTTCTGTTTCACTGAATTTGGCGGCACCGAAATCTATAAGCTTAACTCTGCCGTCATTGCACAGAAAAATATTATCCGGACTTACGTCTCTATGGATTACATTTGCTTTGTGCACAAATTTTAAAGCCTCCATAACAGGAAGCATAATGGACATTGCCTTTTCAAAATCCATTCGTCTGTTTTCATTGCTGTCAAGAAATTCACGCAAAGTAACACCGTCCAAAAATTCCATAACAAGATATGCGGTATTATTTGCTGCAAAATAATCATAAATTCGCACTATGCTTTCACACTGTGAAAACTGTGCCATTGTTCTTGCTTCCTGCAAAAACTTTTGCTTGAACAATTCAAACTGCTGAGCACGCTGTTCGTTTACGGGAATTACATCGGTAGTGTTTGGAATACGGTTTACCATACTGTTTTGAGTAGGCAAAAGCTCTTTTATTGCAACAATATTTTCAAGCTTCATATCGTATGCTTTATAAACTACTCCGAACCCGCCGTTATTTATAACTCTGCCGATAATATACCGTTCGTTTAAAATCGTGTGGGGATAAAGGTGGCAAAGCTGTTTGGGCTTATCGCTCTGTACGTATCCGCAGTGCATACATACTTCTTCTCCTCCGGTGGGATTAAAACAATTAATACAAAGTTCTTTAATATCCATCTTTTCGCTCTCCTACATAATTTTAACTACTATTACAGAAAGGTTATCCATATTATTACCTTTTCCGTTTTTGAATGCTTCGTTAATCAACAGTTTGCCTGTTTCTTCAGCGTTTTTGCCTTTTTTAACGCACTTTTTCATTGTTTTTTCATCAACCCAATCCCAAAACCCATCGCTCATTATTAAAAAGCAATCCTTAGGCTGAATGTTAAAATCAGTTTCATCAATGTCATATTTTTTATTCATCCACGGAATACATCTGAGCAATTTATTTCTGTCCTCGTGGTGACGAATATCCTTCTCTTTTATCTCCCCTGTTGCTGCCAGCATTTGAGGCACACTATGGTCAAGAGTTCTTTCAACATATTTATTTTTACGGAAGAAGTAAAGTCGGGAATCACCTATGTGTCCCCAGCTTGCTTTGCCGTTTTCCAGAACAAGGAATACCGCTGTGGTTTTCATATCTCTGCATACAGAATCTTCTTTCTGCTTATTTAAAACAGCTTCATTGGCAAACTCAAAGCATTCAGGCAGAAAATCACACCCGTGAGAGGCTTTTGCAGATTTTGCAAGCAATGCCTGCACTGCAGTCTGCGAAGCCACCTCACCCTTGCCGTGTCCACCAAGACCGTCGCAAAGTGCAAAGGCGTAAAAATTGCCGTCTGAATATGACCCTACGGAATCTTCGTTCACTTCCCGTTCGCCGTTATCGGAGTATTTAAAAAAATCTATATTCATAGTAACCTCTAATGCTGACTGATTATTTTTATCGTTTGTCGTTTTTAACTGATATCAAAGCGACTCTGCAGATAATTGCAAACAGTATAATAAATCCTATCAAAACTCCCCATACGGTAAGAAGATGTGAAGCTGTGCTGTTAAATATATTGCTGATTACCGACATATCCGAGCCCATGTTGATTTGTGTTGAAGGATTCTCAATAAGGAATATCTCCTGTGTATCGTTCAATCTTGATGTTGCAGAAAGTGCCCTTATTCCCCATTTACTAATCATAACATTTGATAATTTATCCATTACACCGTCTAACTGGAACATAACTCCGCAAAATACAATTTGCACAATCAATACTATCGGTATCAGCGAATTTGCTCCGGATGCAGATTTTACAAGTGAAGATATTACCAATGACATAACATCTGCCGCAAATGTAAGCAGGAACATAGTTATATAGTATTCAATCCAAATATTATCAAAAATGACACCGGAATCAGGCATTGCTTTATTATGCACAAATAGGAAGAATACAATCATTACCAAAACCATTTGTACTGCACAGACTACGCCTTGGACTACGATTTTTGAAGAAACATAGGCGTCTAAGCTCAAGTTGGTCATATATTCTCGTTTAAGAATATTTCTTTCCTTGCAGATTTCACCAATTGAATTACATACGCCTACAAAAATTGCAACAATTACCAGCATAAATATTCCGACCTGCGTACCATAAAAAGCGGATATCTGCCCGTCTTTTTTAAATCCGTAAACAGGGTCTAAATCATCATCTTCTTCTGCATCGTAATCTTCATCATCAAGCTTATCTTCTAAATCCTCATCGGGATTTTCAATATCATAGGCATTTTCTATCCCTTTGAACGGAACCAAAAATGCTGTATATTCTTTAAGCGTTTCACTTTCAAGACCTTCAGCATAATTTTCGTAATCTTTGTTGTTTAATGCTTCATAATCTTTCTGGACATCACTGTCATAGTAAACATTTTTAAGCTGTTCCTGGTAATCATCGCAGTTTCCGACAATTGCACCGTAATGTTCATCATTTTCTTCTTTTCCGTTATATACAATTTTTGAAGTTGTATAACTTCCGCTAAGGCGTGAAGAACCTAAATCGCCTACAAGTCCACCCACATTTTTGCCTTTTGATTTAACGGTTGATGTTGAATAACAAACATATATTTCAGCATCTTTTGAACCGGCACAGCCTACTATTGAACCGACATTACCGCCGTCAGCGGAAACCTTTCCGCCTTTGGCACTGACACTTGTTACTCTTGCTGTTTTATCAATATGTCCTACTATTACAGCGGCATTTTTTCCGCTTGTGTAAACATCAGCATTCTTAACCTGGAAGTTTTTAATAATACCATTATGGTAAAACTTCATTTTATTTCCGGAAATTTTAATTTCGGAGTTTGCTTTTTCATTGCTTTTCACATATCCGAATAAACCGACATTGTCATCGTCACAATCAATTTTTAAATTTTTTATGATATGTCCGTTGCCGTCAAAAGTACCTGTAAAAGGATGCTCCTTGTCGCCGATAGGAGATATTTTATATGATTTCAAATCAATATCAGCCTGCAGCAAATAATTATATGTAAGATAATCCTCATAAGCTGTATTAGAAGCAGCCTCTGCCAAAAATGCAAGCTGGTCTGCATTTGTAATAAGGAAATAGTTCTCGTCGTCTATCTTTGTGGGACTTGACGGAACTTCAACACTTTCACCATCCCATTTTGACAATGTGGATTTGTCAGGTTTTATGAGTTCGTTTTCATCATCATCTTTGTCTTCACTTTCTTTTTCTTGAACAACTGTTTCCCACACTAATACCGGATATGAGTCGTTTATGCTATGATCTTCGTCCGGTTTAACAGCATACATATCCGGACAAGATACAAAACAAACAATAAGAATAGTTAAAAGCGGTATCGCAATTGTTAAAATCAAATTTTGCCTGTCATTAAAAAAGATGTGAAAATATCTCTCAATCAATATCCCGGCTTGACGAAAAAAAGACGGCTTCTTATTCATTTCGCATCACTCCTCTCATTGCATACGAGTTGTATCTGCTGACTGCCGCATCAACGTCTTCGCTAATTTTTTCATAAGCATCAACAAGATTTTCAACATCAAAATATTTTTCGGCTTCTTTAGGGGAGCCGAAAAAGCATAACCTTCCTCCCGGTGCCAAGAAAACAATCTTGTCAAAAAGCCTAATATTCTGAAGTGTATGTGTAATTACTATAACTGTTTTTCCTTTGTTTTCCGACAAACCCTTCAACTGGTGCATAAGATTCGTCTCCGCCTCCGGATCAAGTCCCGATGTAGGCTCATCAAGGAAAAATAACGAAGGATCCGAAATAAGTTCAACCGCAATGGAAGCTCTTTTTCTCTGTCCACCGGATAATTTTTTGATAATTGTATCTTTTTGAGCAGTTAATTCAACCATATCAAGAACTTCGGCAACACGCTGGCTTAGTTCCTGCTTTGTAACATCTTTTGGAAGACGTAAACGGCCGGCGTATGTAAGCATATCTTCAAGAGTCAGATTATCGTGAACAATATCCTGCTGAGGTACATAACCAATTGACGATTTAACCGTACGATAGTTTTTATACAAATCTGTACCGTTAATGAGCACTCTGCCTTCGGTTGCAGGTTCAAAGCCGTTGATACAGTTCATAAACGTAGTTTTTCCTGCACCCGAACCGCCCAAAATTGCAACAAGCTCTCCCGGATTTATTGTAAGAGAAACATTACTTAATATTAATTTCTTGTTTCCTCCGTTAATGCCTGTGCCATTTTTACATTTTACAAGGCGAGAAATATTTTCTACAACTACTTCAACACCGCCCTGTCTTGCAATTTCGTATTTTTCCGGATTGGTTATAACAAGTGATTTACTTGCAATATTATTACTGTAACTTGAGATATTGTTTGCATTTGAAGCTTTTGGAACACAGAATACAACAGAATTACCTAAACGAATGATTTTTGAGGTCTCAATCCTTACAATATCGCCGTCATTTATATTTGACGTACCTCTTACTGAATTGCCGTTTAAAATAGTTCCGTTAGCACTGTTTAAATCTGTTATTGTTACAACACCATTCTCGCTTTTAATAACCGCATGTGCTCTTGATACGGTGATATTCGGAATTACAATAGTATTGTTTTCTCCTCTGCCTATTGTAATTTTATTGATAGAATTTAATGATAAAACATTCCAATCAAAATTGCTTCCCGAATTAGAGGAAAAAATCAAATAAATGATTTCATTAGTAATTTCACTGCCGATGCTAAGAATATCTCCGTCTTTAAGAGGTATCGGAGCAGAGGGATTCATTCCGTTTCCTTTAACTAACTGACCGTTAATATAAGTACCGTTTGTGCTTGCCAAATCGTTATATACGAACAATCCGTTATAATTAGTAATCATACCGTGCTGAGATGATACTATTGACGAATTAATAAAAATATCGTTAGCACCGCCAACACGTCCGATTGTAAATTGTTCTTTATCAAGGGAATATGTTTTTAAAATATTTCCCGGCTCAATTATAATTAACTGAGCCGATTTCATTATTGCATTATTCATATTTGATTAAAAATCCTTTCAGATAGGGTAACTTAATAATTACACAAAACGAAAACTATTTGTACGGTCTCCGAGATATATAACATCGCCCTTAAGTAAAACAGTCGGACAATTAGGCTGAAGCTGAGAATCGTCGTCTTTGAATGTACCGTTTGTTGAATAATCAACAACAATGAAATTATCATTTTGAGCATTATATTTTACAGTACAGTGCTTTGAGCTTACATACTTTGCATCACAATTTAAAACAATATTGCAGAACTGTGGATTAGTGCCTATCGTCATTTCTTCATTATCTTGAATCGGAAAAGAAAAATCCTTATACATTCCGCCTGTACAATATAAAGAACCCTGTCTGTTTTGAGGCTGATAACCGTGTGCCGGACGTGTAGGAGGAATAGGATCCGGATTAATGCACGGAGGATTAGGATTTTGCTGAGGAATTGGTGTTCCCTGCTGCTGATACGGAGGAGTTTGAGGCTGTACCGGCTGCTGTACCTGATTCATTCTTCCGGGAATCGGAGGAAGCACCTTTTGATTTTCGGCAATGGCTATTCTTTCAATTTGATTTGGAGTGTAAGGAAGTGGCTGAATATAACCGGCAATATCAGCAAACGCATTCATATTTCCTAAGAATTTGCAAAAAGCAACAATGGGACCAACCGCAATGAAAGAACCCAAATATGTCCACAGAACAAACGATGAACCAGAATTAGGCGGATGCACGGTTGTTCCATATCTATATGCGTTGTCCTGTAACCTGTTCATAGCCTTACAACACCAAACAACAGGATAAATACCAAGTGTAACAAATCCCAAAAGCACCGCAAGCAAATAATGCATTTGACGCTTTCCGTCTCCCTCGCAGATTTTATTTACCTGACTGCCCGAAATGCACAAAACCACAAGAGGATAAATTCCAAGAGTGACAAAATACAACAGTACAGCCAAGCCTATACTTCTTTTCTTAACCATAATTTTCTCCCACTTTTATAACAAAAAATCAGTCTTCATCCGTTTGCCATGTAAATTTGTCAGAACAAAGAGGAACAAACAAAAGGGTTGTGGCACCAAGCTTTATGGTGTCATAAGCTTTCAATTCCTGAGGTGACAAAACAACCTTGTCATTAAGATATGACAATTCCTTTGATTCTCCGGCCTGCATAATAAACATATTCTCTTTCGGGTCATAGACAATTATTGCGTGCTTGTCCCTTGAAACAGAGGAATCATTGGCAAGCACAACATCCATATTCTTGTTGCGTCCGATGAAATTTCTGCCCATTCTGAGTTTGAAATCTTCACCGTAATGACTTCCGTCAATACAAACAAGCCAGCCTACTACCGGTTCTTTACCCTTTCCTGTATTAAAAATACCGATAGTTTTCTGCACATCATCAACTGCACCCTTAAGACTATCATTTTTGGCGTTATTAGAATCAGTCTGAGGATTTGGTTGCTGTGGAATAACATCTACCTTTTCTGTGGCTCCCTGTCCGGCAGGCATTCTGCCTACGGTAGGTGAATTAGGTCCTCCCGCTGCCGGTGTCTGATTGTTACAATGAGGGCATGAGCTATACTTGTCAGCATCATAAAAATGTCCTTGATTGCATCTTGTTAAATTCATAATAAAATCTCCTTTAATATAATAATTTTATTTTTTAAAATTTATATATACCTTACGGTAATAACCGATGTGTTATCCTGATACGGATTGTTTTTTGACAAAGCGTAATCAGTTAACTGTCGTGCGGCAGTCTGCATATTATCCGCATTAAGCTTAACAATATTAAATATTTCATTATCGCTCAGGCTTCTGTATAATCCATCTGAGCAAAGAATAACGAAATCACCCTTTTTAAGCTTAAAAGGCTTTTCAATTACATCCATAATGGAAACTCCGCCCATACCCATATAGCTGATAAGAGCATCCTTCTTATCGTCGCTATTGGCTTGTTCCATTGTGATTTCTCCGCGTTTAACCTGTTCAAGAAGCTCCATCATATAATTATGCTCAGTGTTAACAAGAGCCATTTCTTCGTTTCTTATAATATAAATATGACTGTCTCCTACTGCGCCCCAATAAAGATTGTCATTATCTATAACAATACTGACAAGAGTTGTTCCGGCACCGAGATAATTGCCTTCTTCATCTTTGAGCATTGATATTTGACTGTCAATATCAGCAATGCTGTCCCGGTAAAATTGCGGAATAGGTTTTTCATTGGCGGCAAAGCTTTCAATTAGATTTTTAACGCACATTGCACTTGCCTGCTCTCCGCCTTTCATACCGCCCATACCGTCGCAAAGGACCGCCATCCATTTTGAAGAAAATCCCCTTGGTATTTTAACATCGGAAACAGCAAGAGCGTCCTGCTGTGATTCTCTCCTGCCTATTACGGATGAGATTCCTACAAAATTTGCTTCAGGCATTTGAGAAGCATTATTGGAATTAACCTGCTTTTTCGGTTTAATACGCTCGGTTTTCTGCATTTGAACGTTAGTGTTAGACGATGCCAGCACCATATCAAAATCCGAAACAAAATTACTGTGATTTTCTGATATGGATTTCGGCTGATTCTTAATGGCATACTCTATCTGCTGTCTTTTTTGCAAATCCAACATTTCAAAGGTTCTGTCAAAAACATCTTTCACAGGTTCGTCATTATTCTGTTTTTGATTTTTATTCTTATTAAATAATCCCATTAAATACTGCAATCTCCTAAATTAGTATAACTTTAGCCCTTAAATTATTTGAGTAAATACAAAACTCATCATTGGGATTGATAAAGCTTTCGGCATTGTATAACATTCTTTGATTGTTTGAATAATAAGTACCGTTTGAGGATTTATCAATAACTATAAAATGATTTTTCGACCTATCGTATCCAACCAGGCAATGACAACGGCTGATTTCAACATAATCATCAATTACAAAATTTGATATTTCCTTTGATCTGCCTATACAAATAAAGCCGTAATCGGGTATTCTCATACGCTTTCCTGCACTTTTTCCGGAAATTATTTCAACAAAAGGATACTTTTCATTGTGTTGAGCATAATTTACAGCACTCGTTCTTGTTTCCCGTTCTTTTTCATCGTTTACAAGAAGAAGAGTTCCGTCATCAATTTTTGTAGCTTGATTAGCAAGAGAAGACAAATCATCAAAAAATTCTCCGATGCTTTCATAACGCTGTTCTATTTGCGGAGAAAGAGCTTTGCTCACAGCATTTGAAACATACTGAGGAACATCACATCCCAACTGAGTTAGGGTCTTCATTGTGTCGTCTTCAAGCCTGTATATTGAATCAATCAACGGCTGACCGGAAATAATGGTATAAAATGTTGCACCCAAAGCATAAACATCTGTCCACGGCCCTTGATTGCCGTTTAAATCATACTGTTCAGGAGGAGCAAAACCCGGTTTTAAAAATATTGATTCATTGTCGGAGGAATAACTGTTTATATAATTTTTTGACGCTCCGAAATCAATAAGCTTAACTTTTCCGTCACGGGCTATCATAATATTTTCCGGACTTATATCTCTATGAATAATTCCGCATTTATGCACTTCCATAAGTGCAGAACCAACAGTAAATAAAATCAAAACGGCGTTTTCAAAAGAAGTTTTTCCGTTTTGCTTGTGAATTAACACTTTAAGATTAACACCGTCAATATATTCCATAACGAAATACTCTGTATTATTTTCAGAGAAAAAATCAGAGACGTTTACAACAAACGGGTTATATCTCAAATCGTACAAGGCACTTATTTCATCACGAAAATTCTGCTTACATTGATTAAAGGCGGCAGTATTGCTTTCAATATTATGTACATAAAAATTACTGTCGCGGTATGCATAATTTTCAGGCAGACATTCTTTAACTGCAACCAATTTGTTTTCAATCAAATCTTTTGCCAGATAGGTTACTCCGAATCCGCCTTTTCCCAGCACTCTGCCTACTAAATACCTTGCGTTTAGAATTATATTCGGCGGTAAAACTCCGTCATACTGATTTGCGTTATTTTGGTCATAACCACAGTTGTGACAAATCTGCGACTGAACCCGGCAAAAGCAGTTAGGACAAAAATCGTATAGCATTATTTTTCCTCTAATAGTAAATGGTTATTGTTGAATTTCCGGCGGTTATTTTAGAACCGCTTGGTAAAAATGTACGTGATTTAATCTGCACGCCGTTTACATATGTACCGTTTGTAGTTTGAAGGTCTATAACCGCAAGACCGTTTTCAATCTCTTCCAAAGCGAAATGCTGGCGCGACATATTTACATCATCTATACTGACGTCACAGATATCACCTCTGCCCACAATTAAGCTTTTCAGCAAATTGTATTCCATACTGTGGTACTGACCGTTTCCGGCATCTATTGATATTTTCAGCGTCTTTCCTTTAGGCTGTTCAATATGAACTCGCTCAAATTCTTTTTCATTAACCTGTGCTACAAAAATATCTTTTATTTTATCAACATTCTTTTTCTTTTTTAAGTTGAGCAAAACAAGATATAGCGCAAGCAAAAAGGCAAGAGGAATACAAATGATACCGATGATAATCAGTATTTTAAGAATTATCGGATTTGCCTTTATTTCCTCTTGAATTACATTGTTTTTTAATTCATTTTCATTGTCGGAAATATCAGTTATTGAATTGAAATAAAAAGTATAATCACCGGAATACACTTTTTTATCCATATTGATATTTGCTTTACAGTCGTTGTATTTTACGCTTACTATTGTATAAGGTGTTTTATCATTTTTCTTAATCTCGTATGAAGAAATTTTATCGGCATTTTCAACATCTTCACTGAAGACTATCTCAAAGCTATTACTCTCTTTATTAAAAGAAATACTATCTATTTCAGGAGCTGTTTTATCGGATTTAGCGTTAACTGTTACCTCCTGCGACAGTTTTTTGCCGTTTATTTTTACATCAAGATTTTTTCTGCCGGTTGATTTCTTATTCTTTGATGTAAATTCGGCAACTGTAACATTATTTATTTCCTTTTTAATAGAATCAAATTTTGTGCTTGCATTTGATGAAGAAAATTTTACAAGCTCACCGCCGGAGGTTCGTGCGATATATCCAAAGCCGTCAGCCTCGCTTTTTGATGCGGATGAAAGACACATTCCGTAAACAGGAAGTCTGTGAGTATTGTATTTATCAATAACCTCCTGCTGAGAACTGTTTCCTTTTTCAAAATCGGCACCATCGGAAACTACTATTGCAAATTTTCTGTCATAATCATTCTTTTTAACAGACTCATCCAATGCTTTATTAAGTGCCTTATAGAATGTAGTTCCGCCTGAATTGCATTTTAGGGAATTAATTTTTTCTTTGATCACTTTGTTGCTTTCGCCGCCTTTGAGAACAGTTTTTACCTGTGTTCCGAAGGTCATTAAAATCAATTTATCATTTTCGCCGAGTGACGTAGCGTAATTTATAAGCGAAGGCTTCAAGCTGTTTAATGCAGACTGTGACATAGAAGTTGAAATATCAACGAGCATATATACGATTTTACTTTCTGCGTCGGAACCGTTATATACTTTTTTAAGAGAAAGCTCCTCGGAATCCAACTTTACAGATTCAAAATCATCCTGACTGAATTTACCGCTTACCTCAAAGGTAACATCCGGCAAATTGACATTTACTGCACGTATTTTACTCTCAGAGGCAAAAGCACAATTAGCAAAGCTCAAAAGGACCGTTAAAGCTGTAATCAGCGAAAGAACAACGGATATAATCTTTTTATTCATTCCAATCACGTCCTTCCTTACAGTAGGGTACAAATATGTATTCACTCTTTCCTGCTTCAATTCTGTCTCCCTCTGTCAGCTCCTCTGCATCGGCGAGCATTTTGCCGTTATAATATGTCATTCCGTTACCTTGAAGCACATAAAACTTAACCGAATTAGGCTCGTATATAACAGAAAAATGATTTTCACGGCTAATGGACTCATCATTTGTATGAATATCCATTTTCATTGACCTGCCCACAAAGTTCTTGCCAACGTGAATTTCAAAGGACCTGCCCTTGTTTTCCCCTTTACAACAGACAAGCCATCCGGCAATAGGATTGATATTTTTATCCTTAAAATAAATAGCAACCGTTTTCTGCGAATCATTAACATTATTGACTGCATTTCTAAGGCTTTGCGTCTTTATTTGTGAGGAGTCATCTGTTTTATGTGTAAATTTCGCTACGGTTTTATTCTCAGCAAATAACGACGGATCCTCTCCCCTGGATATTGCATGTTTGCAATGAGGACACTCGGAATATTTTGAATTGTCATAATAATGTTTATTCACGCATTGAACGATTGCCATTAATATTCTCCTGCTTTCTATTTTGTTTTAGCACTTACAACCTTGCTGTATGCAGAATTGTAGCTACTGTTACTGCTATATGCAACTACCTTGTAATAATATGTTTTCTTTGATTTAAGCTTTGAATTTGTATAGCTTGTTTTGCTTGTAGTTGCAACTTTTGTATATTTACCGTTTTTGCTTGTTGCTCGGTAAACAT
>JBJEPO010000028.1:0-3847 GCA_051881275.1 Eubacterium sp.
TGTTTTGAGCCTGCCGGCACAGATTTTTATTCCGTCAAAGCCGTCAATATTAAACGGCTTATTTTCTTCATATAAGGAGCAAATTTTCAGCCTGCTTGGATATTTCTTTTTTACACTTAAAAGATAGCTGTCTTGATTTCCGTCAATTTCCTCTTGAGTAATAACAGCACCGCTGACGCCGGCATAATCCATATTTGCAATAAAACGCTCTGCCGTATTCTCGCCGTCAGTCATATAAGGGGGCATCATTTGGCGAATTTCACCGCCGAAATTGCTTTTACCGTTACCAACAGAAAAAACATCTCTGCCCTCAACCTTACCGTTTTGCGTTTTCCATAAGTGTGCGTGAGCATCAATAATCATAGCTTATCCCTCAAAATTAATTAGAAGCTTTGCAAGTGTTCCGTCGTTATGTGAGAGTGCCTCAAAGGCATCCCCGGCGTTTTCAATATCATAAACACCGCTTACCATTTTTATTATATCAGCCTTACCGCTTTTTACAAGTTCAATAAGCTCCTGAAAATCCTTTGTAAAGGCATTACGGCTGCCGAAAATATTTAACTCTTTCTTTAATATAATTGAGTGAACAAAGGTTGTTTCTCTTTTACCGTTGCCGATGAGAATTATATTTGCACCGTGAGCAGACTCATCAATGCAATTTAAAAAAGTTTCCGGAGCACCGCATGCCTCAACACATACATCAAAGCCGTTGCCGTTTGTAAAATCCTCGCAAGCGGTGTGTAGATCGATTTCATTAACATTTACAATTTGGTTTGCACCGAACTCCTTTGCAAGTTCAAGACGGCTCGGGAGCATATCCGCAATAACTACCCTTGCGCCCATTGCTTTTGCCTTGATAAGTGCAAAAAGACCGATAGGTCCTGCTCCCATAATCAGCAGGTTGTCACCTTTTTTAACCTCTGCTCTTGATAATGCGTGACAACTAATTGAGAAAGGCTCAATCAGTGCAAGCTCCTTTGCAGATAGGCCCTTGCCGTCAATAATTCTTTCAACAGGCATTGTAATATATTCCTGAAAGCTTCCGTCACGCTGAACACCCATAGTTTGATTATCGTGGCAGGCATTGACTATACCACGCTTGCAGGCATAGCACTCGCCACAGTTAAAATAGGGATTGCAGGTAACTATATCCCCTGCTTTCAGTCCTCTGTCATTTTCAGGTATTTCAACAATCTGTGCCGAAAATTCGTGACCGGGGATTCTGGGATAGGTTGTAAAGGGCTGATTGCCTGTGTATGATGCAACATCGGCGCCGCATATTCCGCAGTAAAGCACCTTTAAAAGTGCCTCACCCTGCTTCGCAACAGGCATTTCCTTATCAATAATTTTAATTTCACCGGGTTTTGTAATTTGAATTGCTTTCATTATTTTTCCTCGTCAATATAATTCTTGTTCCAAATAACCGCTGTTTTAAGCGGTGCACCCTTGGAATAGATTTTGTTTCCATAAGCGTCAATGGGGTTATTTGTAAATTCAGCCTTATCAATCAATTCTACAAGTCGGTCAAATTTGCTATCACACAATAGCTTAATCGCCGTTTCCATGTGCTTTTGCGTAAAATTGATTGACGCTAAAATTACCTGATTTTTAAATCCGAATGGCATTGTGTTGTATGTAACCTTGGGGCCTAACGAAAAGCTGTTGTAAATTCCGTTACAGCCTAAAACTTCCTGCTCAAAGGCTATTCGGTGCTCAATTTCCGTTCCGCTTGTGCCTATAAATACAGTTGCAGTACCACCTATTTTATCGGTTATTGACTTGGCGGTTTCCCTTTCATTCATACCACTTGTTGAAAGATAATCGCATTTAAGCTCGTTCTTTACAAACTGTGCCTTTTTGCTGTTTTCATCACTTCGTGCAACAAAAAGAATGTTTGCGTCCTTTTGATTTCTGCGGATTTGGTCGCCGATAAATAGTCCTGTTGTGCCTAAACCGAAGATAACAACTCGGTCAAAGGTGTTTTTAACTGCAAGCTTTCTTGCGGTTACCTCATCACACTTGTGCTTTGCCAGCTCAACACGGAAATTCTGCGCCTCGCCAATATCACACATACGCTCATACTGAAATACAGCACAGGCGTAGGGGTCGGAGAACACAAGCTTTTTTGCGAGAGATAATGGCATTTTTTCAAGATTTTCATACTCGGCAGGCAGGTGCAAAAGCATATCGGGATTAAAATATCCCTTATCGCAGAAAATACCGTCTGCACCGTCACAGCCGTATTCAAAATATGTTTCGTCCTCTGTAAATCTTGTCGGGTCATAGCTGTCACCGCCCCTAATCAAAACAATGGCAAATCGGTTTTCACCGGGCACCCAAACAACACCCTCGTGACCGTTGATAAGTCTTGTTTGACCTTTAGGAAATTTTTTATCAAGCATTCCCTGTTTGCCCATTTTCATCAATTCAAAATCTGTTCCGCAAAAACCGCAGAAAACAGGTATTGCCTCAATACCGGCTTTCTTCTCCTCTCCTCTTAGTCTTTGCCTTGGAGGATTTATAAGGTTTATTTCGCCGTATCTTAAAGGCTTCTTTTCATCATTTACAAAATATGTACCGTACGCTTTCAAGCTTTCACCTCAAATTGTAAAATATTATTTAACCGTTAATTTAACTATCGTATCAACTGCGTTATTTCTCAACGCAAACTCGGATAGTTTTATCTTTATTCCTTTGTTGCTTTGTATAAATTTTAGTTTTTCGCCCTTTAGTATCTTGGCTGAAAGGATTTTTTTATCAATAGGCGGGAGTGTAATTTTTTCAAATTCCTTAACATCAAGAATGTGAATATAAATCGCATTATCCCTTTTTGTGCTGACATAAACATTATCAACCGGCTCAAAGCCAACCCTTGTTTCATAAATGCTTTCGCCGTAAATGTTCAGCCACTCGCCAATCATTTTGAGCGTTGATACCGTCTTTTCGGGAATATCTCCGTTTCTGTCGGGACCGACATTTAGAAGAAGATTACCGTTTCTGCCCACTGCGTTAACAAGCATACGAATAAAATATTCAAAGCTCCAGCCTCTGTCATCGGGCGCATAACCCCAATGCTCCGTGGCAGACATATTCTTTTCCCATATAAACGGTGCAGAGTCGCCGTATATTTCGTGAGGTCCCTCATCACATTCAAAATCACCCTTGTAGCCGGAACGTGGTGTTACCATACATTTTGGATTGTAGGAGCGTACTGTTTTATTCAACTTGATAGGCTCCCAAAGCCATGCGGCGTCAGCGTCAGTTCCTTTATGAGAAAGCCATGCACCGTCATACCAAAGAATGTCAACCTTACCGTAATTACCGCAAAGTTCCTTAATTTGACCGTAGCATTGCTCCTTCATAGCTAATGCACTTTCAAAATTTTTCTTTGGATGAAAATATCCGTCAAAACGCCAATCCATAGGTGAGTAATAAAGTCCTGTTCTTAAATTATGAGAACGGCAGTTATCGGTAAATGCCTTAACATAATCCTCACCGCTGCCACATCTGACAGATGTAAAATCCTTGTAGGAGCACTTACTGTCCCACAATGCATAGCCGTCGTGATGGCGACTTACCATAACTGCATATTTCATACCTGCCGAAACGGCAACATCCGTCCAATGCTTCATAATTTCATCGGCAGATTTGTTTGGAATAAACTCATTTTCGGCAAGCCTTCTGTAATCGTTTTCATTCCATTTTTCGTTGAAATACGCCCATTCGCCGTGACCGATAACCGAGTAAACGCCCCAATGAATGAACATACCGAATTTTGCGTCACGCCACCATTTTACATCCTCGTCGGTTAAATGGAGCGCCTCGTCATCAACCCCACCCATTATTT
>JBJEPO010000029.1:0-3782 GCA_051881275.1 Eubacterium sp.
GCGAAAGCGACAAATATCGCTTTAATACTGCATTTTTGACGGGTTCGGATTATTACCGTTACCCTAAACAAACGGAGGAAGTTAAAATGTCAATAGGATTTATTGGATGCGGAAATATGGCGACAGCCATTATAGACGGTATTATCGCAGGCGGTGCGGTTAAGCAGGAGGAAATTTGTCTGTATGACGTATTTATTCCTGCAATGCAGAAGCTGCTTAACAAATATGAAAATATCGGAATATGCGAAAACGAGGAAGAGGTTGTAAGAAAAAGCGACGCAGTGGTTTTGGCAGTTAAGCCCAACGTACTCGGCAGTGTTCTTAACAAAATCAACTCTGCTCTTGATGAAAGCGACACGCTTTTAATTTCAATAGCCGCAGGTAAAACCATTGAATTTATACGCTCTTCCCTATCCCACGACAACAGAATTATTCGTGTTATGCCAAACATTAACGCAATGGTTAACGAGGCTATGTGTGCATACTGCTGTAACGGCAAAGCAACTCCGGATGACAAGGCACTGACGGAAAAAATATTCAGCTCTGTTGGACAGGTTATGTTCCTTGAGGAAAATTATTTTCCGCTATTCGGCGTAGTTGCAGGATGCTCCCCTGCTTTCGTTTATATGTTTATTGACGCACTGGCACGTGCCGCCGTTAAAAACGGAATGAAAAAGGATACTGCCCTTATGATTTCGGCGCAGGCGGTTTTAGGCAGTGCAAAAATGGTGCTTAATTCCTCAGAGCATCCCTGGGAGCTTATAGATAAGGTATGCTCGCCGGGAGGCACAACCATTGAGGGTGTAACTTCACTTCAGTCCGACGGCTTTGAAGCATCAATACAAAATGCAGTTGACAAGGCTGTTGAAAAAGACAGCAGGCTGTAAAATTTAAAGGAGAATATGATGAAATACGAAATTCAAGGAAGCAACTTCCCTGTTTTAGTGTGCAATCTTGAACAGGGCGAGACGATGATTACCGAGGGCGGCGGAATGAGCTGGATGAGCCCTAATATGCAAATGCAGACCACCAGCAACGGCGGTCTCGGCAAGGCAATAGGCAGAATGTTTACTAAAGAAAGCCTTTTTCAAAACAGATACACCGCACAGGGCGGTCCGGGTATGATTGCGTTTGCAAGCTCCTTCCCCGGTGAGATTATGCCCATTGAAATCGGACCCGGAAAAGAATGTATTTGTCAGAAATCTGCATTTCTTGCCTCCACAACCGGCGTTGAGCTTTCCGTATTTTTTAACAGAAAATTCGGTGCAGGTCTTTTCGGCGGCGAAGGATTCATTATGCAGAAATTAAGCGGAACAGGAATGGCATTTATTGAAATTGACGGCTCGGCAATAAGATATAATCTTGCCGCCGGTCAGCAAATTATTGTTGATACCGGTCACGTAGTTATGATGAGTGCCACCTGTTCAATGGATATACAAGCAGTAAAAGGTGCGAAAAATATTTTCCTCGGCGGAGAGGGTCTTTTCAACACAGTTATAACAGGACCCGGCGAGGTTATTTTACAGACTCTGCCGATTTCAAAAATCGCACAGCAAATTCAGCCTTATATTGTAACAGGAAGCTAACCCCAAACAAAAAGCCGTCACCTAAACCAAGGTGACGGTTTTTGTTTAACAATGATTACATATATTTTTTAATTTCATCAACCATATCAAGCTTTTCCCAGGGAACATTAAGGTCTTCCCTGCCCATATGGCCATAGGCGGCAACGTCTTTATATATAGGACGTCTTAAATCAAGACGGTCAATGATTGCTGACGGTCTTAAATCAAACACCTTATTTACAATATCGCTGATTTCATCGTCGCTCTTTTTACCTGTGCCGAAGGTATCAACCATAACGGAAACAGGCTTTGCAACGCCGATAGCGTAAGCAAGCTCAACCTCGCATTTATCGGCAAGACCTGCTGCAACAACATTTTTTGCTACCCAGCGTGCAGCATAGGCGGCGCTTCTGTCAACCTTTGTGGGGTCCTTGCCGGAAAATGCTCCGCCGCCGTGACGGGCATAACCGCCGTATGTATCAACGATAATTTTACGTCCTGTAAGACCTGAGTCGCCCATAGGACCGCCGATAACAAATCTGCCGGTTGGGTTTACATAAAACACAGTGTCCTCGTCCATAAGCTCGGCAGGAACTGTGGCTTTAATAACCTTTTCAATAATATCATTGCGAAGCTGTTCAAGCTCAACATCTGCGCTGTGCTGTGATGAAACAACAACGGTTGTTACCTTAACAGGCTTATTGTCGTCATATTCAACAGTAACCTGAGTTTTGCCGTCGGCATAGAGATAAGGCAATGTGCCGTCCTCTCTGACCTGTGTAAGCTTAACTGCAAGCTTATGTGCAAGTGAAATAGGCAGAGGCATAAGCTCCTTAGTTTCATTGCAGGCATAGCCGAACATCATACCCTGGTCACCTGCACCGTTAAGGTTGTATTCGTCAACCTGACTGTTTTTCAGCTCAAAGGATTTATCAACACCCATTGCAATATCCGGTGACTGCTTGTCAAGGGCAGTAAGCACCGCACAGGTATTGCCGTTAAAGCCTTTTTTATCGTCGTCATAACCTATGTCAATAATTGTTTTTCTGACGATTGAGGGAATGTCAACCTGTGCCTTAGTGGTGATTTCACCCATTACGAGAACCTGACCTGTTGTACAGGTGGTTTCGCAGGCTACACGGGACTGGGAGTCCTGCTCAATCATTGCGTCAAGGATAGCGTCGGAAATCTGGTCGCATATTTTATCGGGATGACCTTTTGTAACCGATTCGCTGGTAAATAAATGCTTAGACATAATAAAATCCTCTCTTTCCTGTCTTGATAAATATATAAAAACAAGCCTTGTCAAATAAAAAAGGCACACGGGGTAAACCGTATGCGAATTATCCTCATCACCCGGATTTACCGCAGGTATTAGCACCTTACCTTACGGCAGGTTGCTGCAGCGTCATCGGGCCTGTCCCTCAGCTGCTCTTGATAAAGCTTATTTTCTTTACTCAATAATATAACAATAAGCTTTACGTGTCAACATATTTTTATAAATAAACATTTTTTAGTTAAAATTAAATATAAATTTGCTTTTTTAAAATAAAATCATATAATATTTACACAAATCCTTGTAATTTGTTTATAATTAGTTTATAATGTTAGTGTATGAATTTGTGACCATTAAAAAGGAGGAAAAATTAATGGCTAAGAAGACTGTATTCATTACAGGCGGTACAGGTAATATGGGTTGGGCCGCCGTACAGGAAATGATTAAGCATCCAAACGATATCAACATCAAGATGCTTGCAAGAAAGAGCCCTAAAAACGAAGAAAAGCTTAAGGACCTTATGGCTAAGCCAAACGTAAAAGTTGTATGGGGCGACCTTACAGATTACAACTCAATTCTTGAAGGCGTTACCGGCTCTGACTATGTACTTCACGTAGGCGGTATGGTATCTCCTACTGCTGACTGGAAGCCGTACAGAACTCAGAAGACAAACATCGGCGCCGCTGAAAACATCTGCAAGGCTGTTCTTGCTCAGGACGACCCGGATGCAATTAAGGTTTGCTACATAGGTACAGTAGCCGAAACAGGCGGACGTAACTATCCTATCCACTGGGGACGCTGCGGTGACCCGATTAAAATTTCCATTTACGACCATTACGCAATTTCAAAGACTGTTGCAGAGCGCACCTTCGTTGAAAGCGGTATCAAAAACTGGGTTGTAATGCGTCAGTCAGGTATTCTTTATCCTAACATTCTTAAGA
>JBJEPO010000030.1:0-3757 GCA_051881275.1 Eubacterium sp.
AATACATAACCGGTAACATGGTAAACCTCTGTCGGCACGCCGGCAATAGTCTCGGTGGTCTTTTCGTAAACAATATCATTAACGATCTTGCCTTCAACCTTACCGATATTAACATTAAACGGCTTATCTACATCTGTTGAATGAAAATATCTAACTGCAAAGCAGATTTTCTCACCTGCGTTAAGGTAGTAGTTAATTATGCAGTCGTTTCTTGCACAGTCGTTATATACAATAGCCTCGTCTGTATTAAGGTTATCGGGTGAAAGAAGATAACCGTATGCATCAACTGATGAGCCGCCGGCAACATTGGTTTTCTTAAAGGTATAATAGCCTGCCTCATCGGCAGTTACCATATAGAGAAGATAACCGCCCTCCTCGGTGATTACTACATTTTCATCAACATAGGGTGTTGCCCCTACCGATACATTTTCCTTAATGTCTGCGTCGGTAAATGCTTTTGCAAAAGCTGACAAATCAACAGTGAATACTGCTGTAAGTATCATTACAAATGCCAACAGGGTAGATAATACTTTTTTCATAACATTTCTCCTTATTTATGTGTCTATAATGTATCAACAACTGCAGACAAATAAGATGCAGACACTGAGCCGTACAAAAAGCCTTCAATCAAGCCGTCTTTTTTAGCAAGGCGAACCTTATCCGCTAATTTCTTATCGGTATTTTCATCAACTATAAACACAATTTTGCAGTCCGGAAATTTGCTTTTAATTGTGTTTCTGATTTTTAAACGCTGTTCAATTTTCCACGGAGTATGAGAATTTACCTCCATTATCAAAATATTAGCGTTTACATAATCACAAATTTCTATGGTTTTATCCGGGCTTTCACTTTTTGTTACATCAAAGTCGGAATCAAATTTTCGTAACGCTGTTGCAATTGCGTCTGAAAATAGTATATTTTGCATATCAACTACAACCCTGCGCATAAAACCACCTCCGAAATAAAGTTATATTACTCCAATGCTAATTTTATTATATTAATAATTTTTTCTTTTCGCCCTACCCATTTGGGTAGTATTAGAAAATTTTTCAAAAAAAATTCCCGGCATAAAAGCCGGGAAGTTATATTTATAGATAGTATTAATTTATATATCTACTAATTTATTACAGGTAATTTATTGCTCTCGGGAAGCTCGGGAATTATAAAGCGTTTATTTGTTACCGCCACTGCAAGCTGAGTTTTGCTTGAATAACCTGTAATCTGGAGTATTTGGGTGATATGATACTTAACATTATTAACAGAGCAATGCAATTTTTCCGCAATCTCTCTGTATTCAAGACCTTCGCACACAAGCCGTAAAACCTTTATCTGTGCTTCTGTAAGCTCCTCGCTGGTGCCGGTTACAAACTCTACAAGCGGTGTTTCACCGGGGAATAAATGCTCGCCTGCAACCGTTCTGTCCATAACCTCAATAAGTGCCTCGGGGCTTGAATCCTTGTACCAAAAGCTGTCAACATTTGCCTCGTGAGCACGTTTTAAAAAGCTTTCCTCCACCATTGATGTAACAATTATTATTTTTAAGCCTTTATGCTCCTTTTTAAGCTGTGAGGCAACATCAATTCCGTCTCTGTCGCCCTTAGTGCAAACATCCATAAGAATTAGGTCAACTGCCTGCCTTTGACACACAAGCACGGCAAAATCCGCATCGGATATACTGCCAACCAAATTATAATCCTGTGCGTCGTTCACAATACGCTCCATATATTCTCTTGCAATACGCTGGTCGTCAACAACAAGAACATTTATCATACAAAATCTCCTTAATTATAATCCTTTTCGGGAACCGTTACGGTAAGTAAAAACTCAGGCCGTGAGCAAATTTTCATTTTTCCGCCGTATTCTGCAAGACGGCAGGAAAGATTAAGCAAGCCGCCCTTTGGTATAACTTCGTCGGCAGGCGGTTTTCCGTCATTGCTAACGGTAAGAATGAAGCTGCTGCCGGATTTTTCGGAATTTACAAACAATATACCTGCGCCTGCGTGGCGTACTGCATTAGTACAACATTCCTTCATAGCCTGTAAAAACAAGCTGCGGGCATAATCTTCAACAGGCAGGCTTCCGCTGATTTTTACTTTTATTCCAACAACAGAGGCGTTATGTATAAATTCCTCCAAATCACTTCTGCCAACAGGGGAATTGTTATCATTTTTAATAACCTTTACGGCATTGAAAAACAATTCAATGGCGTCATCGTTCTCCTTGGAGGTGTGATTTTGCTGTAAGCTTTGCCGTATAGCCACAATACCTGCGCCCATTTGGTCGTGCAGATTTGTTTTTGCTGATAATATTTCACTTTCCCTTGTCATCTCAAGCACATTATCCGACAAATGCTTTATATCACGATACATTGCCTTTAATTCGGCATTTTTTCGGTTTAATTCACAATGCTTGTTATAAATCTGCGTAACATCGGAAAACAAAGACTCTGTATAAGTTACACCGTCTCTTGCCGTAATCTGAGTCTGCTGATATTTCCACACCTTACCGTCGGGGAAAAGATAGGTGTGTCTTTCGGGAGAAAGCTTAATTATTCCCGTGTGCAAATCACATTCGTCAAGTGCTTTTTGCAGTTCTCCAAGGCTTTGCAGGTCGCTTTGAGTCAATGATCTTACTAATCTGTGCATTTGCAGATTACACAGCTTAACGGTTGAATCCGGGTTAAAATAACAAATTGCACCCGGCAGTGTGTCAAGGGCATATTTAACCGATAGACGTCCAAGGGTATTATTAATCTGTCTGCAGGAAATAATAAACTGAAATACAAGCCATACGGCAGATACAAGAACAACCGCTAAAATCGCCCAAACAGGCATTTTTATAATATCTTCTTTAAAATTATTATCTAAAACTCTTTGCCTGATAAATTCTCCAAGCTGATTGGTTAAAATAAACAGAATTACAAATATTGCAGAATCAATCAGAACAATAAGAGAGCGGTGTCTGCTGAATTTTGAAACGCCAATGCAAGCTATTGATAAAAGCAGCAGCAGATACATAAATGTTAAAATAACCGTTTGCTGTAACGGCGCAATACTGTCAAAATACATCATACAGCTTCACCGCCTTTTCTGAGATTAACAGTAAAACTGTATTCTCCGTTTTCTCCGGAAAATTCATCGGTAATCTCGTAATACTGCGACAAATCTGTTTTGCAGTCAAACTCAAGCTTTAAAATTACATTATCCGAGGTTACACGACCTTTAATCCAGACAGAACGCAGGTTTTCCATTGACGCTTCGGTGATTGTTTCAAATATTCTGTAAGCATTAATTGCGTCTTCACCGAATACGGTGACGTTTTTAGGTATGTCGTGTCCGCATTCAACATCCAAAAGCTCAAGATTATTAAAGGATTCATCAATACACCTTATAAGCTCGCCGATATCCGTTGTACTTGATTTCTCGCAGATAAACAGTAAATTACCGCACCTTTTTATATAGGAGCCAACAACGGCAGTCATTGCCAAAAGACGACGTCGTATTCTTCCGTCACTCTGCGCCTCATATTCCTTCAGCAATTTATCAAGAAGTTCAATTTGATTTTCCGTTAACTGCTGTAATAGGTCAAGAAGACGGTTTTTTTCTTTTAACGTATTAATCTGTTTTTTTGTTTTATAGTTTTCATGTTCAATAAGATTTCGCTCGGACAACTCCTTGTTCGTGTCCTCAAGCTCTTCAATAAGCTCAGTAAGCTCGCTGATGTCCTCCTGCCAATATATAAGTCCGTTTGGTATGGG
>JBJEPO010000031.1:0-3722 GCA_051881275.1 Eubacterium sp.
ATGTAAAAAACAATCAGGTGATTTTCAGTATCCTTTCCGACAGAGAGGTCTTTGATAACCTTCCCGGAGGTATTGTCAAGGCCCATCATTTACCGTCAGCTTATGAGGGAACGCAAACGGCTGAAAAAATTAATCTGCTTGTTAAAAGCACAATAGAAAAGCTTAAAATCAGCAACGGACCTGTTTATTTTCAAATTAAGGTTTGTAATTCAAATCCCTATTTGATTGAGGTCACACCTCGCCTTGACGGATGTCATCTGTGGGATTTTATCAATAGGTATTGCGGTGTGAATTTGCTTGAGCTTACAATGAAGCATTTTTTAGGTGAGGATATTGAGATAACGGATTATAGGGCGAGCAAATGTCCCATGCATCTTGAATTTTTTTGTGAGCCATGCGATACGGTTTTTAATGAGGATAAATACAAAAGCTATGTATCCGATTTTAGCTTTATGTATTACCGTACAGGTGATAAGGTTAAAAGGCTTAACGGATATATGGAAAAATGCGGTTACAGAATTTATAAGTCTCCCTGCAAGATAGGTGTAGTCGGCGGCAGTGGTTTTGTCGGCAGAAATTTCATAAAAATGTACGCCGATGAATTTCAAATTATAGATATTTCAAGGCAAAGCGGTGCAGTTGAAGCTTATTCAACAGAACAACTCAAAAGGGCATTATCCGGTTGTGACAGTGTTGTAATTCTTGCGGCTAAAAAGGTTAACGCTGACGAAAAGCAATCGCTTTCACTGTATTATGATAACATCAGCGTGACGGAGAATACACTTGAAGCCTGCAGAAGCCTTGGTATAAGCAATATTATATTCGCATCATCAAGATGTGTTTACAGTGCTAATCAGCCGTCACCCATTGCAGAAGACGGCTTAATAGAGCCGATTAATTATTATGGTATTTCTAAATCTGTATGTGAACAGCTTTGCCGATATTATAATGATAAATTCCATTTAAAGATAAAGGTTTTACGCCTTGCACAGATAATCGGCAATGACAAAAACGGTTATATGATTGATAAATTTATAAGCTGTGCCTCCAAGAATGAGCCTTTATCAATATACGGAAGCTCTGCGGGCAAACGAGATTATATTTATATTAAGGATGTGTGCAGAGCCATAATGCTTGCACTTGGGCATTATAACTGCTATGGAGCTTATAATATAGGCTCCGGCAGGGGGACAACCTCTAAGGAGCTTGCCGAGGCGGTTATAAGCGGCTTTAACTCAAATTCCGAATTGTTATTTATGCCTGAAAAGCAGGAGGATACGTCGGTAACATATCTTGATGTGTCAAAGGCTGAGAAGGAGCTTGGCTTTTCCTGCGAAATAAGTCTAAAAGAGGCGTTTAAAGATATAAAAAATTTTCTAAAATAGGTGTTTTATAAATGAGAGTTCCTTTTAATGTGCCGTTGGTGTTAGGTACAGAGCAGGACTATGTCTTAAAAGCTATTGAAAGCAAAAAGCTGTGCGGCGACAGTGTATATACAAAATTATGCAGTGAATTGCTTGAAAATAAATTTAAAGCACAAAAGGTGTTGCTGACAACATCAGGCACTCACGCTCTTGAGCTGGCGGCAATTTTATGCAATATAAAGCCCGGTGATGAGGTTATTATGCCGTCGTTCACCTTTTCTTCTACCGCCAACGCCTTTGTTTTAAGAGGTGCAAGCATAGCTTTTGTTGACATTAGACCTGATACACAGAATATTGACGAAAGCCTGATTGAGCAGGCAATTACCGATAGAACAAAGGCGATTGTACCTGTGCATTATGCCGGTGTATCCTGCGAAATGGATGCCATTATTGATATTGCAAAGCAGTATAATTTATATGTAGTTGAGGATGCCGCACAGGGAGTAAACGCTCTTTATAAGGACCGCTATCTCGGAACCATCGGTGATTTCGGCTGCTTTAGCTTCCACGATACAAAAAACTATACAATGGGGGAGGGCGGAGCCTTGCTCGTGCGTTCTGCCGATAATAATCACCGAGCTGAAATTATTCGTGAAAAGGGTACAAACAGGGAAGAGTTTCTGCTGGGCTTGGTTGATAAATATTCTTGGGTAAGCGAGGGCTCATCATATCTTCCGAGTGATCTTAATTGTGCTTACCTTTATTCCCAGCTTTTAGAGGCGGACAGTATCAATGATTGCCGTGTTGAAAAATGGAACAGATATTATTCACATTTATCCGAATTGCAGAGCAGGCAAAAAATACAGCTTCCGTTTATACCTGAAAATTGCAGGCATAATGGGCATATTTTCTACATAAAGACACGCAGTATTGAAGAACGCACTGAGCTCATTGATTTCCTGAAGGAAAGAGAAATTACAACAGCATTTCATTATATTCCGCTTCATTCATCTGCGCAGGGAAAAAGATGCAGTAGATTTTGCACAGAGGATAAATATACCACCGACACATCAAACAGACTCCTTAGACTGCCGATGTATATGGATTTAACAACAAATCAAATTGATTATGTTTGTGAGCAAATTTATGCTTTTTATAAGGACAGATAAAAATGGTGAAAACAGATAAAAAGCCAAGTGTAAAGCAGATTGTTTTTTTGCATATAAGTATTCTTGTTTTTTCACTGACAGGCATTTTTTCAAAAATGGCGGCAAATAACATTAACGAAAACGGTGTTTTTGATATTCGTACATTCGTTTTCTTTGGTCTTATGCTGATAAATTGTGCCGTATATGCAGTGTTTTGGCAGCAAAATCTCAAGCATTTTGAGGTTAATGTGGCTTATGCACATAGGTCGGTTTATAATATTTGGAGTCTTTTGTGGGCATTTCTTGTTTTTTCGGAGCAAATCACAATAGGCAACGTAATAGGTACGGCATTGATTATTGCAGGGGTGTTGGTGATACAAAGTGAGTGATATATGGTTTTACATATTAATGCTTGTGAGCGCCTTTATAACGGCAGGCTCTCAAATATTATTAAAGGTAAGCGCAAATAAAGAATATAAGCATATAATATTTGAATATCTTAATCCCAAGGTGATTATTTCTTACGTCGGATATGTGCTTGTGCTTGTGCTTAATTTGATTATTTATACGAGAATTGATTACAGATACGGTGTGGTAATCAATTCACTTTCAACAGTGCTTATAATGGTGATGTCAAAGTTAATTCTTAAAGAAACTATGACAAAAAGGAAAATTATAGGTAATGCTCTTGTTCTTCTCGGCATTGCCTGTTTTACTCTGTTTTAAATCGGTAATTTTTTATGCTTTGATTTGTGTTATGCCCTCTTAACAGTTTGCAATATTTGTATATATGTGGTATACTTAGGGTAACGATAATAATCCGAACCCGTCAAAAATGCAGTATTAAAGCGATATTTGTCGCTTTCGCTGTTGCCTTGCGCCAGCAAGGCTGCCACTATAAACCGTGGTTCGGATTATTACCTTTACCCTAACGTAAATATTGATGAAGGGATACCTATTATGTCACAAGCATTACCAAAAAAGAAAATGTACCGTTATTGCCTTGCTGATATTGCCAAGGGACTTTTTAACGGTATGATAGGAAATTATTTGCTGTATTTTTTTCAGCCCACAGTAAAAAGCGGATTGCCTAATCTTTTGCCTCAAAGCAAATTATTAGGTTTTATTACTGTTATGGCATTAATTACAGGTATAGGCAAGGTTGTTGATGCAGTTACAGACCCGTTGGTTGCATCTCTTTCGGACAAAT
>JBJEPO010000032.1:0-21372 GCA_051881275.1 Eubacterium sp.
TCCTCCTTGCTGAGAGTTTGAATAACCAAATCCGAGGCGTTGTTATAATCAAACACACTGTCGTCGGCTTTTTCAAAATTAGCGTTAAGCCGTACTTCGGCAAAAGTGCGTACCGCCTGCATATCAAAAGCTAAGCTGTTAACGATTATCTCCTTAGGTGCATAGGCGGAAAGCTGATTATTAATCTGATTTTGCTCATCGTCGCCGGACACGGCGGTAATATGAAATTCGCCTGTTGAAATATCGGCAAAGCACATTCCCGTCATTTTACTGCCCTTGCATACGGCGCAAAGATAATTGTTTGCACCCTCCTCAAGCATATTGCCCTCAATAACCGTACCCGGTGTAATAATTCTTATGACATCTCTTTTAACTATGCCCTTTGCTTTTGCAGGGTCCTCCATCTGCTCGCATATTGCGACCTTGTAGCCCTTTGCAACCAATTTTGCAATATAGCTGTCCGCACTGTGAAAGGGTACTCCGCACATAGGCGCCCTTTCATCAAGTCCGCAGTCCCTGCCTGTTAAAACCAGGTCAAGCTCCGCCGCGGCAGTTTTTGCATCGTCAAAAAACATCTCATAAAAATCGCCCAGACGAAAGAATAAAAGCACTCCGGGATATTCTTTTTTAACCTTAAAATACTGTTGCATCATAGGTGACAGCTCGCCTTTTTTAGCCATATTCTCCGTCCTTTCTCATTTTTGAGTTTTGGCAGCTCTGCGGCGAAGAATATCCGCCGCAGAAGCATATTTACCTAATTAGTGGCAGCCGCCGCAGGTACAGCAATCGTGAGTGCATCCGTCAGATGCAGGAATCTCACAGGTTTCAGGGTCCTGACCGTCAAAGAAAAGACCAATCATAGAGCTGATATACTGAGCCATTTCCTCCATAGCGGAAGCGGCTACAGAATAATTCTGCATATTTTCGCCCTGCATAATCTCATTGTAAAGGTCCTGATACTGCTGCTGAAGCTCTGCAATTCTGTCCTGAGAGGCCTCCTCGCCTTTTTCAGCCTCCTGCTGATATTTGAGAGAGAGAAGCTGCATCTCCTGCATCTGCTGCTGGAGAGCCTCGTCTGCGTCGTTAGCCTTTGCTGCAGCCTGGAGAGCGGAAAAACGCTCGTCTGCCTGAATTTCTTTGCCGAGTTCTCTGAGTGCTGATTCTAAACTCATAATTACATCCTTTCCAATTCACCCTTCATAACGTAGGTGAGCGGCTCTGTTACTTTTATTTTTCTGAAGGTGCCGATGAGCCTGTCGTCACCCTCAAATTCTATAATCAAATTACCGTCAGTTCTTGCGGCAAGATAATTATCACCTAACTTCCCTTTGCCATACACAAAGCATTTAAAGGTTTTGCCCTTGTGCAACGCCATTTGCGAAGCCGATATTTTTTCCTGCAATGCTAAAAGCTCTCTAAGCCATTTTGATTTTTCATCATAGCTTATCGGGTCCTCCATTTCAGCCGCAGGTGTTCCCTTTCTGGGAGAGTAGATAAAGGTAAAAAGACTTGTTGCCTTAATTTCTTCAATCAGGGACAGTGTATCCTGAAATTCCTCATAGCTTTCACCGGGGAAGCCCACTATAATGTCGCTGGTGATTGAAAGCTCGTCACCCATAAGCTCCCTGGCGTAGTTAATAAGCTCAAGATATTTTTCTCTTGTGTATCCCCTGTTCATAGCTTTAAGGACCCTGTTATTTCCGCTTTGGAAGGGCAGGTGCAGATGGCAGGCAACCTTGTCGCACTGCGCCATGGTTTCAAGCAGCTCTTTTGTGCAATCCTTGGGGTGACTTGTCATAAATCTTATTCTGAAATCACCGTCAACATCATTTAAGATACGTAAAAGCTCGGAAAAGCTAACCGCAGGTTCAAGGTCCTTTCCGTAGGAATTAACATTCTGACCAAGCAGTGTAATTTCCTTATAGCCTTCATTTACAAGACCTGTAAATTCCTTAACAACATCTTCAACCCTACGGCTGCGCTCACGTCCTCTCACATAAGGCACAATACAGTAGGAGCAGAAATTATTGCATCCGTACATAATGGGAATCCATGCTTTTTTGTCATTATCACGTTTAACAGGCAAGCCCTCGGCGATAACCCCGTCCTCGTCCGGCAGTTCAAAAATCCTTTTCTTCTGCGTTAAAGCCTTGTAGATAAGCTCGGGTACACGGTGAATAACGTGAGTGCCGAAAACCAAATCCACAAAAGGAAAGGACTGCTTTATTTTGTCGGCAATGTGCTGCTGCTGCATCATACATCCGCAAAGGGCAATTACCACGTCGGGATTGCTGAGCTTGTATTTTTTCAGCGAACCCACGTTGCCGAACACTCTGTCCTCGGCGTGCTCACGCACGGCACAGGTGTTAAAAATAATCAGTTTTGCCGAAAGACGGTTCTCGGTAAAGCCGTATCCCATTTTTTCAAGCATTCCCTTTATCCTTTCACTGTCGGCAACATTCTGCTGACAGCCGTAGGTAATTACGCAGGCAAGCGGCTTTGACGTGTAACGCTTTTGAAGAAGCGACAGCGTTTTCTGCTCGTAGGCACGCTGAGCTTCAAGCTCCTGCTCGGATATTTTGCGAACATTAACAGCCATAACTATACCTCCTGCATAGGGTAGCGGTAATAATATGCCTAAAATGCAAGGCATATTATTGGCGGAAAAGATTGTGTCAAAACCATATTATTTCGGCTACCGCCAACTTAAAAATCTACACTGTGATATTATAACAAATAGATTATATATATTCAATATCTATTTTATTAAAAATATTATAATTATTATTAATATATAATAAGGCATTGTTGATTTTTAATTCATAAAGTGATATTATCTATTTTGTAATAAATTTTAAGGTGATTTTATGTTAAAGAAAAGAGGCGCAGGCGTTCTTTTGCACATAAGCTCAATGCCGTCACCCTACGGTGTAGGTGTTTTTGACGAAAACGTGCGCCGTTTTATTGATAAAATTTCGGATATGGGTTTTACATACTGGCAGGTTTTGCCCTTTAACCCTGTTGATGGGGCAAATTCTCCCTACTGCTCCCCCTCTGCCTTTGCAGGTAATTATATGTTCATAAACCCAAAGGGCTTGCAGGATATGGGTCTTGTTAATGAAGATGATGTAAAAAGCAATATTTACGACGGCTCGCCCTACACCGCCGACTATGAATTTGCAGGAGAAAAACGTCTTGAGCTTCTGCACAAAGCATTTTTGAATGTTGACGAAAGGCTTGCAAAGGAAATTAAGGAATTTGAATTAAGCAATGACTGGGTAACGGACTACGCAGTTTTTATGGCAGTTAAAGAAATTGAAAACGGTAAGCCCTGGTGGGAGTGGAGCGAAAATCACGCCCGGTATCACCGGTGTATAAAGGATATTTTCTCCTACGAGGACAGGGCGGCATTTTGGAAATTTGTACAGTACATTTTCTTTAAGCAATGGTACGAGCTGAAGAAATACGCCAACAAAAAAGGTGTTGCGGTAATCGGCGATATGCCTATTTATGTGGCTATGGACAGCGTAGATGTATGGTCAAATCTTGAGATGTTTCTTATTGACGAAAAAACGCTGACCGCTGAAAAGGTGGCAGGAGTTCCGCCTGATTATTTCAGCGAGGACGGTCAGCTGTGGGGCAATCCTATTTATGACTGGCAGGCTATGAAGAAGGACGGATATTCCTGGTGGATATCAAGACTTTCTCAGGCATTAAAAACCTACGACACTGTTAGAATTGATCATTTCCGTGCCTTTGCGTCCTATTCGGCAGTTCCTGCCGACAGTGACACCGCAAAGGTGGGAGAATGGCTTGACGGTCCGAAAATGGATTTGTTTAATAAGGTTAAAGAGGTGTTTGGCGAGGCACCGATTATTGCCGAGGATTTGGGTGTTTTCGGCGAGGATGTTGTAAAGCTTCTTGAGAACACAGGATTTCCCGGAATGAAGGTGGTTCAGTTTGGCTTTGACCCCAACGCAGACTCATCACATCTTCCCCATAACGCCTGTGCAAATTCAGTTAATTATGTAGGCACCCACGACAACAACACCATTTTAGGCTGGCTGTGGGAGGCAAGCGAGCAGGAACGCAAATTTGCTCTTGATTATTCAGGCTTTGAGGGCGACAACTGGGGCGAGGGCGGTTATTATTCCAAATCCTGCCGTAAAATTATTGAGGCAGTGTGGAAAAGCTCCTCCAACACGGCTGTAATTGCGCTTCAGGATATGTGCGGCTTCGGCAGTGACGCAAGAATGAACATACCCGGCGTACCCGAAAAAAACTGGCGTTTCAGAACAACCGCCGACACCATTGACAGCATTGACAGCGAATATTTTAAAAGGATAAATTCACTTTATCGCAGAACTTATCCGGCGTTTGAATGAAAAACGGCTTTCCTCTCGGATTAACCTTGAGGAAAGCCGTTATTTTATGGATTATTTAATCTTGTCAATCGTCGTCTTCGTCGTTTTTACAGGGCTTGCAGGGGTGGTCGTCTTTATCAACGGGGAAAAATTCGTCCACCGGAAAATCAATTTTGCGGAAGGTTTCGCAGGGGCTTGTTGTGTTGCAGTTACACTCTCTGTCGGGTATGCAGTAATCATAAGCAGGGATAAGCATCTGCACATCACGCTCCATTTGAACTATTGAGAAAAGTCCGAGAGTTACAAGCACTGCTTTTGAACATTCCGTAGGTATTGCAGTATCTTCGCAGTTTTTCAAAATTGACTGGGGGAATGATGTTACACAGGGAATACGGCAGTCACAGCAATCAATAATATCCGTGCTGAGAACAACCGGGTCAACCGCCTGTACCTTTGCCACCGGGTTGGAATACTGGGGTGCCTCGGGGCAGTCAAGATGTTCGGATACAGGGTTTGATGTAAAAATTTTTACGTCTCCGTCTGAGCCGTAGAGTATGCATTTCTTTTCAAAATGAGTGTAGCCCTCTGCCACCTTCGGCATTGTACAGGGTGCAGAATAAGTATCAAATCTCAGCTTGAAATAGAAATTAATGGTAACACTGTAAAATCCCCTGTTAAAAGGCACTTCCTCCACGTCAATTCCCACTGCTTTTATAGTGCAGTCCCTGCATTTCACCGTAACGGCTTCATCAATAAGACGTTGAGAGGGTCCGAAAAAGGTTACCCTTAAATCCTCAAGGCAGTCTTTGCTGACACAGGAATCAAAAATCCGCTTTGTATCTATGCAAACTGCCTCTTTTATACGTCTTTCACAGTTTTCTGCTGTGTTTTCAGGCATAATAAAAACTCCTTTATAAGTATTGAAGTACACTTCGTTATATACTATGAAGGAGTTTTATTTTTGACAACAAAATATATTTTTGGCTATGACAGAATAAGGCGATTTTTATGCAAATGTTAATTTGTTATTATTTTATATTATTTGTGCTGCCGCACGGGTGTCTGTCTCTTTCGTGTTGCGAAAGAGACAGACAAGAGAAAGCAATTTAAGGGGAAATGAGCCAACTCATATTCCCCTTAAAAATCCCCTCAAATAAGGTTTGGCATAGTGCTTCGCACACGCCTATTTTATTATGCTTTTCTTTTTTCTATCTTATGATAATAAATTTTACAGCTTTAAATTTCATACATTACAATAACGTATATCCGATATATTGATATTATAATTTTTCAAGGCGGGCGAAGTTTGCCATCATCTTTTTTGTACCGGCTTTATCAAAGGCAACCTCCAAAAGAGTATCGTTACCCATAGGCTGCATTGACAAAACTACGCCTGTACCGAAGGACTTATGGCGTACGGTATCTCCCACGGAATAAGCCACGGTAACATTTTGCTTTGTATTGCCTGCCTGACCGAAGCTGTGAGCGGAATTACTGCTTTTTGTTGCCTCGCCGATTTTAGTTGATTTACTGTAAGGACTCGCCTTTTTCGGTGTGCCGAAATGTGACATTGAATCGTATGAGGAGCTGCCGAAGCCGCCTGATGAATAAGAGCTTACAGTTCTGTCATCGGTGACGGAAACGGGAATTTCCCTTAAAAATCTTGAGGGCATATTGCGTGAGGTTGTACCGTAAAGCATACGTCTGCGTGCGTTTACAAGATAAAGCTTTTCTTTTGCACGAGTTATGCCGACATAAGCAAGACGGCGTTCCTCCTCCAAATCCTCATCACTGTACATACTCTGATTACCGGGGAAAATGCCCTCCTCCATACCGGGAATAAACACCACGGGAAATTCCAGACCTTTAGCGGAATGGAGAGTCATAAGCACAACGCAGTCGTCATTTTCGTTATAGGAGTCAATGTCGGACACAAGGGCAACGTCCTCAAGGAATACGGACAAATCAAAATTCTCGTCCTCCTCCTGATATTTCAAAAACATTGATGAAAGCTCACTGACGTTGTTTTTTCTGTCCTCTGCTTTCTGCGGGTCCTCCTCTTCAAGATATTCAAAATATTTTGTAGTATCAAGAATTTCCTGAAGCAAATCGTTAACGCTCATACCCTCCTCAATGCAAAGCTGAAAATTCTCTATCATTTGGCAAAATTCCTTCAGCTTTTTCGCACTGCGGGCAGTCTTTTGAAATTCGTCGGCGTGCTTGCACACGTCAAAGGCGGTCATTTTATTAGCCGCCGCAATTTCAAGGATATAATTTATCATTGTGTCGCCTATTCCACGCTTGGGAACATTGATAATACGCTGAAGCCTTACGTTATCAGCGGTATTGTTAATCACGGCAAAATAAGAGATAATATCCTTTATTTCCTTACGGTCAAAGAATCTGTTACCGCCTATAATCTTATATGAAATGCCCGATTTTGCCATCATAATTTCTATATTTCGTGACTGGGCATTCATTCTGTAAAGCACGGCATGGTCCTTGTAGCTTCTGCCGTTTTTAACATTTTCCGTTATTTCATCAATAATAAACTGCGCCTCGTCCATTTCATTATCGGCGGTATAAAGCACAACCTTGTCGCCGTCCTTACCGGAATATGAACGGAGCTTTTTATCGGCAAGACGTGTTTTATTATTGGCGATTACTGCGTTGGCGGCGTTAAGGATATTCTGCATAGAACGGTAATTTTCCGCAAGCTCCAGCTGAATAACCTTTAATCCCTCGTCCTCGTAACGCTCTTTAAATCTCAAAATATTCTCTATTGTTGCGCCGCGGAAGCGGTAAATACTCTGGTCATCATCACCTACTACACAGATATTATGCCACTTGCCCGACAGCAGATATGTAAGAATATACTGAGCGTAGCTTGTATCCTGATACTCGTCAACAATAACATATTTAAACTGATTTTGATACAAATCAAGCACGTCTTCATTTTCTTTAAGCAGGCGCACGGTGTTAAAAATCATATCGTCAAAATCCATTGCGTCACTGCGCAAAAGCTCCTGCTGATACATTTCGTAGCACTGAGCAATTTTTGCCTTTCTGAAATCATTGGCGGTGGTTGCCTTATATTCTTTAACGCCGATTAAGCTATCCTTGGCGTGACTGATTTCCGCAAGAATTGACCTGTGATTAAGGAATTTATCCTCTATACCAAGTGCCTTCTGGCATCTTTTCATAACTCTCTTTTGGTCATCGGTATCATAGATTGTAAAATGCTCGGTATATCCAAGCCTGTCGGCAAAACGGCGCAAAATACGGGCACACATTGAATGAAAGGTATATGCCCATATATCACCTGCCTCATCGCCGATGGTGCCTGCAAGTCTTTCCTTAAGCTCACCTGCCGCCTTGTTGGTAAAGGTTATGGCAAGCACCTGCCAGGGTCGTGCATACAAATCGTTGATAATATGCTCAATTCTTTTAACTATTGTGGCGGTTTTACCTGTTCCTGCGCCGGCAACAACCAGCACAGGTCCGTCAAGGGTATCAATTACCCTTTGTTGTTCTTTATTTGGTTTTACAGCGTCTTTATTCATAATAAAATCCTTTTTCGCAAGCGAAATAAAGCCGAATAATTCAAGTTTATCTCACTTGATTAAGCAAATTAAAAGGACGGTTTGATTTGACAGACCGCCCTTTTTGTTTATTTTAAAATTACTTAAGAAGTGTAAGCAATACACCTGCCGCAACTGCCGAGCCGATAACGCCTGATACGTTGGGACCCATAGCGTGCATAAGCAGGAAGTTTGACGGATTTTCCTTTTGTCCTACCTTCTGGCTTACACGGGCTGCCATAGGAACTGCCGATACGCCGGCTGAGCCGATAAGCGGATTAACCTTACCCTTAGTAAAGATATACATAAGCTTACCGAAAATAACACCGCAGGCAGTACCAAGAATGAACGCTGCAAGACCGAGACAGATAATGCCGATAGTTTGTATATTAAGGAAGGATTCGGCAGATGTGGTTGCACCAACGGAAATACCCAAAAGAATTGTAACAATATTCATCAATTCATTCTGAGCCGCCTTTGCAATACGCTCCGTTCTTCCGCTTTCCTTAAGCAGATTACCAAGCATAAGCATACCTACAAGTGAAGCCGCATCGGGAAGAAGCAGGGAAACAATAACTGTTACCATAATGGGAAAAAGTATCTTCTCAAGCTTTGATACGGGACGTAAGCCGTCCATTACAACACTTCGCTCCTTCTTGGTGGTAAGAAGCTTCATAACAGGTGGCTGTATTACGGGAACAAGCGCCATATACGAGTACGCCGCCACAGCGATAGTACCCAATAGCTCAGGCGCTAATTGGGACGTGACAAATATAGCCGTAGGTCCGTCAGCACCGCCGATGATGGCAATGGAGCCTGCCTCGTTAGGTGCAAAGCCAAGAACTATGGCACCGATATATGTGAAGAAAATACCGAACTGTGCCGCCGCACCCAAAATAAATGATTTAGGATTGGCAATAAGGGAGCTGAAATCGGTCATAGCACCGATGCCCAGGAAAATAAGCGGAGGATAAATTCCCGCCTTTACGCCGAAGTACAGGAAATCCATAAGTCCCGGCGTACAGCCTACATATTCTCCTCTGCCTTTTATCAGGTCAAAGAAGCCTGCCAAATCGTGATACTGAACTGCAAGATTTGCGCCCGGCAAATTTGCCAAAAGCATACCGAAAGCAATAGGTATCATAAGCAAAGGCTCAAAGCCTTTTTTAATTCCAAGCCACAGGAAGAAAAACGCAACGCAAAGCATTACAAGGTTTTTCCAACCCTCCGGGTCTGTAAAGAAATAGGCGTAACCGCTGTTGGCAAATATGCTGGAAATAGCCTGCCATACGCCCTGTAATATTTCTGCCATTTATAAGTCCTCCTAAAAAGGTCTGATATTCTCCGTTACCGCAGCCTGTGCCCAGGGATTTCTAACGGTAATCGGATTTTTCCTCATTGCAGGAACGGCGGCAGCCGCAGTTGCAACAGGTGTTATTGAAGTAACGCTTGCGCCCTCACCCTCAATAGCATATACGGCGGCACTGATAGCCGCAACGATTTCGCCGCTAATGCCGTTTTGCACTGTTGGTGCAGAAGCAGGGGCAGGGGCAGGAGAGGAAACGGCAGCCGAAGACTCGGCGGCGTCAGCCTTCATTTGTTCTTCAAGTTTTTTTGCTTTTCTTTTTTTGGCGGCAGCTTCTGATTTAGACACGCCTGCGCCGAATAATTGGAATACTATAATAAGGATAACAAGTATCAATAATACTATTCCAATTCCCGAAATTACAACGGTGGATGTAAACTCAACGCTTGTGTCGGGAGTTATGCTTGTTGCCATAAGAATCGGATTCATAACCAAATTCCCCCATTATCAAATCTATACTTGCTATTATAATGCAATATCCGCAATTTTTCAACGTAAAATTGTATATTTTTTTATTTCCGTCAAGTTGAATAAAAAATAACGGCTAAGTATTGATTTATTTTAAAAATTGTATATAATAAATATTGTGAGTTATTATATAATTATTATGTAACCGATTGGAGGAATTATCAAAATGAGCAAAGAGGCTATGATTATTGCAATTCTTGTTGCACTGCTTATTCTTTGGATTACGGAAACCTTGGGTATGCACAAAACCTCCAAAATTCTCGGAGGCGTTATTGATTTGGGCTTTGCCCTTATCCGTTAGCAAAAGATAAAACAAAATTTTCGGCGCAGAGTGGCTAATCTGCGCCGTTATTTTTTTGACTATTTTACCGTTTCACCGGGCGGAATTATGGGAAGAATGTTAATATCTGAGTTTATCATAAATTCAATCAGCACGGGACCGTTTGTTATTGAAAGAGCCTTTTCAAAGGCAGGCTTAATTTCATTTTTATTTTCAACCTTTATTCCTGTCAGTCCCCATTTTTCAGCAAGAGCGCAAAAGCTCAGTGAATAATCACTGTTTTCATAAAAGCAGGTATATGAATATCTTTTGTCATAAAACATCTCCTGCCACTGACGAACATTACCCAGGCACTGATTGTTGAAAACGCATATTATAATATTCAGCCTGTAATATACCGCCGTGGCTAATTCCTGAATATTCATCTGTATTCCGCCGTCGCCGGATATACAAACAACTCTTTTATCGGGATTTCCGATTTTTGCACCTATGGCGGCAGGCAGGGCATATCCCATTGTTCCCAATCCTCCGGAGGTAAAAAACTGTCTGCCTTCGTCAAGCTCAATAAACTGCGTTGTCCACATCTGATTTTGACCGACATCGGCAATAATAACAGAATTGTCAAGCATCAAATTTATTTGTTCAATTATTTTTTTCGGCGTTAAACCGGGGTTGTTTTGTACTATGGGATGCTTATCTTTTAAATCCAGCAAATAAGCGGTCCATTTTCTATAATCTGCCGGTTCAATTTGTCTGCTTAGCTCTTTAATAGCTGCTTTTGCATCGCATATTATTGGAATTTGTGCAGGAATATTTTTTGAAACCATATTGTCGGAAATATCAATGTGTATTAGTTTTGCATTTGGGGCAAAGCCCTGAGCCTTTCCTGTTACCCTGTCGTTAAATCGTGTACCGGCTCCAATCAGCAAATCGCACTCATTTATGGCTTTATTGGCGGCGGTATTGCCGTGAATACCTACGTTTCCCAAGTAAAGAGGAGCGTCTGTCGGAACACAGCCCTTGCCCATAATTGTTGTTACAAAAGGAATTTTTGAAATTCTCACCAATTCAGCCGCCTGCTTTTGTGCTCCTGAAATCTTTATTCCGCCGCCGAAAATAATCAGCGGTTTTTCTGCTTTTGAAACAGCGTCAGCCGCTTTTTTTATTTGATTTTCGGGAGCTTTTCGGTTTATTTCAGGTTTTTTCGGCATATATTCATCGTCAAGCTCCGCCTGCTGAATATCCTTTGGAATATCAATCAGGCAAACGCCTGGTCTGCCCGATTGTGCAATGCAAAAAGCGTTGCTTATTATGTCTGCCAGGTCCTCTCTTTTCTTAACCGTAACGCAGTATTTGCAAAACATCTTTACGCAGGATACAATATCCGCCTCCTGAAAGGCATCTTTCCCCAAAAGAGATGTACTTACCTGTCCGGTAAAGCAAACCATAGGAACACTGTCACAGCTTGCATTGGCAATGGCGGTTACAAGATTTGTTGCTCCCGGACCGCTTGTAACAAGGCATACGCCTGTTTTTCCCGTAGAACGGGCATAACCGTCGGCGGCGTGACCTAAAGCCTGCTCGTGCCTTGGGACTATTACGTTAATATCCGTTTCATCATACAAAACATCAAAAATATCTATTACCTGTCCGCCGGGATAGGCAAAGAGAGTGTCAACCTTTTCCTTTTTCAGCGACTGAACAATTAACTGTGCTCCTGTCATAGCAATGCCTCCTTGTATGCGTGTACTTGCACGCATTATAATTATTTTTTTCGGCGCCGAAAACAGCGCCGTTAATTTATTTATTGATTTAATCCCTTTAAAAACAGCTCTACGCTTTCCTTTATATACTCATCCTTTTGCACAGATGACAGTTCATCATTAAAGGACGCTTTAAGAAACGTAAAGCCGAAGGCGGAGGAAAACACCGTCATAGCAAGGCTTTCGTAGTTTGTGTGCTTTATTTTTCCCCTTTTTTCCATTTCGTAAAAATAATCCGTTATGGCACTGACGAACGCTTGGGGAACCTTCATAATCATAGGTGCAGTTTCCTCGTATATCTGGGGTGCTCTGAGTCCTATTGAAAGCTTTACAAAATCGGGAGTGATTTTATCCATATATACGCTCATAAACATCTGTAAATCCTGCTCCAAGTCCCATTTGACATTTTTGAACAGCTCCGGCGAAACATCGGCACGCCATTTCAGCTGCTCCATACCGCTGAGAACAATATCCTTTTTGCTTTCAAATTTTCTGAACAGGGTGCACTCATTGACGCCTGCCTTCTGGGCAATTTCCTTTGTTGTGGTGGCAACATAGCCTTTATCACGGACAAGACACATTGCCGAATCAATTATTTTTTGACTTGTGGAATCCATTTTTATGCTCCTTGTGCAAGTGTTCACTTTCATTTTAGCAAAACAATACAAAATTGTCAACAAAAAACACCGAAATATGAAATTTCATACTTCGGCGTATTATTTTACTGCTGAGCAGGGTTTAGGGTAATTACTGAAATATAGGGCGCCGAGGTATCGGCGTTATTAAATTTGTTTGAGCCGTCGTTTGACAGAACAATTTTGTTTTCGCCTTTTTTCAGATTTACCGTAAATGTAACAGTTTTATAGGTATCCCAGGAGTAAGTGTTTCGGCAGTAAATATTCTGCTTTTTGCCGTTGACGTCAACTGTAACATACCGTTCAATTAAATCAACATTGTAGTCGTGGACTCCGCCTTCATCGTTATTTGAATAAAGGATTGTCACCTTATAAGCACCGGCCTTTGCGGCTTTGAAATTATATACCGCCTTGCCGGATTTACTGCTTATTGACGAAATATATTCAAGGCTTTGTGCTTTGCCGTCAACAAGAGCCGTAGAATTTTTCTCAAGCCTTGCACCGCCGGATAATTTTGCCTGCTTAGGTGTAAGGGATATAACCGACGCATTGTTATCGTCAAACTCCGATATTGTAAGCACGGCGTCCTGATTTGTTGCCACATCAATATAATTAATACCGTGTTTAAGATAAACCGTCGCTGCGCCTATTTCATTGGTGGTTATTTTTGCTGAGCCCACCGTCATTTCAACGATATTTAAAGGCGTTGTAACGCTGTAATAGCTATCCTTCGGCGCAATGGCAATAAATGATTTGTTAGTATCGGTAGTTCTGTCTGCATCGGGAAGAACCGTAATATTTTCGGGGGAATCACTTTGCTGATGCAAGGTAACTACCAGGCAATCAAGTACGATTGTACCTGTGTTATGAGTAATTTTTATTGTATGCTCCCCTGCTTTGAGCTTTACGCTTAGGCTTTGGCAGGAGGTGTATTCGCTTTTAATTGTGTTGGCAAAATTTATCTGCTGTTCATTTGAGTCTATTGTCAGATTTGACGTGGAGGTTTTTCTGTCATCGGGGTTTTGCCTGCCGTTTTCATCGGCTTTGCCGTCGTTGGAATTTCCGTAAATGAAATCCAAATCATAGGTTCCGCTTTCGGATACATTTACGGTAATCTGTACGCCGTCACCGTCTTTTTCCATACCGCCTACAAGATTTTCTTCTTCTCCGGAGGCAGGACAATAGCTTTCGTAGGTGTAGGCATTACCTAAAATTTCGCCGTCCTCAAATTCATATCTTTGAGGCAAGGAGGTGTTTTCATAAGCCGAAACTGCTGTTTCATCAGCCGCTTTAATCACAATATGATAGGCGTTTGCCTCGTCCAAATTGCTCAAATCAATAACCAAGTCCTCGCCTGTAACCTTGGCGGTATATTTTTTAATCTCAACAGGGCTGTTTACAATGCCGTAAAGACCTTTATAAACAGTCTGTTCAATGTTTATTTCAACAGTTTTTCCGTTAAGCTTTGTTTTGCTTAAATTTTTAAGGACAACCCTTGCGTCATCGTCACCGCCGCCGCAGATAATATTTATTTCATCCTCTGCGTCGGTGATTGAGGCAATGCCCATAAAGCCTTTATAATTCAGCTTTTTATGCTGCTTAATTGACTTTTTAAAGTCGGATTTCATTAAATCGTGATATTCACCCTTAACAGTCTGTCCCTGCATATCCGCATACCAACGCATAAGCCACCAATTTGCGTTGGGACTGTTGTCGTCGGCGCAAACATCGTTAAGATTATCGGCAAGTCGCCAATAAGCGTTATCTCCGTAAACCTTTGACGTTTCTATTTGGGTGATATATTTAATCATTTCACCGGGATAGCCGTTATCCTGCGTACGTCCGTACTCGGTGACAATAATAGGAATTTCGCTGATTTTAAGAGATTTTTCAATATTTCTGTAATCATTCACATGGTCCTGCCAATAATACACAGAGCCTTCGCCCAATTCATGATAAATCATAATATCGGGAACACAGTTATTTTTTGCGCAGAAGGTCATAAAATAACTGATTTCATCACTGTCGTAATCGCAAAAGCCGGGTCCGCCTATCAACGCATCGGGATTGATTGATTTAACAAGCTCGTAGGTCTGCTTCCAGGCAGAATTGAAATTGTCCCTGCCCTTTTCATTGTACTCGCAGTAAACGCCGTATTCGTTATTTTCATCGTCGGTTTTCTTTGTTTCGCCGAACCATACGCCGTTGTCGCACTCGTTATAAAGGCAGTAAACCACCTTGCTTGAATATTCGGTTTTTAAAAGCTTTTGCACAGACTGCTTAACCTTAGGAAGATAATCCTCGGTAAGCAGCTTCTGCCAGTCGTAGGAGCCGTTTTGGCGCTGCTTCATAATTTCATCATTTTTGTAATACCAGGTATCGTAAACATCCTGAAGATACACCACATTGTAATCGGTATTATCAAGAGAGGTATATACGTCGCTGATATCGCCAAACGGGTGCTGAAGACCGTCCGTTACCTTTTGAGAAACAGAGGATATATCCACACTTTCACACATTTCCCGACTGGGAACACCGTCCTGTGCAATACCGTACAGATAACCCGACGCACCGGAGGTAACCTGACCTGTTTTCTGTGAAAAATCAAGAGTCAGCGCAGGCTTGTAAACCGCAGCGAAAACACCTGCGGCACCTGCCAATGCAATAATCAGGCACAGCAAAATTATTAAAATTATTTTAAGCGCTTTTTTTGCTCTTACCTTCATAAAAATCTCCTTTGAGGATTGTATATTAATCCTTTATAAAGCACAGTTTAAGGCTTTTCGGCTCAACCTTGAAGTTAACCTCGCTGTAATCAAAATTTTCGCCGTCACAGTTGCCCAGAAGCGGTGAGCCATCCTCCATCCAAATGCGTCCGCTTTTTATGTAACCGTTATGGAAAAGGCCCTTACCTGTTTCTTCGTTGGCAGTGCCTGCCGCATATTTGGGAATTAGGGAGATAACCTTAGAAAGTCTTGTCCCGTCAACAAGAGCATAATCAAGAAGTCCGTCATCCAAAAGGGAATTAGGCGCAGGACAGTAGCCGCCGCCGTAATAGCTTGCGTTGCATATTGCAAACAGGGCATAATCCTTATTAATTTCCTGCATTTGATACTCAGTGCCTGTGGCTTTGTCATAGCATGTAATATCGTAGCTAATATTATAATGAAGCGGTTTTGCTACAACGGGGAAAATAGCCAAATTATATGCCTGATGGCCTAATGCCGGCACCTTTGCGGCAATTTTTCTGCCTATGGTTTCAACAAGTGTATCAAGACCGAAGGACATAACATTAATACATTTTTCACCGTTATAATCAATAAGGTCAATGGGTTTAACGTCATATCTCAATTTGCCGTTATATAAGCCGAAGGACTTTATTACATTTTCCACATTGATTTTCTTTGTACCGTAAATTTTTTTTGCAAAATCGTTGCCTGTGCCCAAAGGAATTACCATCATAGGAGTATTTGTGCCGGCAAGACCGTTTGCAATTTCGTGAACCGTACCGTCGCCGCCGCAGGACACAATTACGCAGTCGGAGCCGAATTTTTCACTGTATTCGGCAGATATGCGCTTTGCATCACCGGGAGCGTGAGTTTCTTCAATTATCATCTCATCGTCAATCAGGCGAAATGTAGATTTAATTCTTGAAAATATCTTTGCTTTGTCATCATTTCCTGCAATAGGATTGACAATAAAAACATATTTCATACCAATTCCCTCTTTTTCGTAAAATCCTGTCAGATTACCTTTGTTCCGCCTACGGGACGAATTATAAGAACGTGACAGCTGCCTTCACCGAACACGCTTTCAATTACGGTTTTATATTCATCAAGCAAATCGTTAGGCACAAAAGCCTGAATTGTTCCTGCAAAACCGCCACCGTGAACACGGAATGCACCCTTTCCTCTGAGTATTTCATCACTGATTGCAAGGGCAAGAGAAAGCTTCTGCTCGGTAGGTGCTTTAGGGGTATATACGTTTTGGTTATACATATACGACGACCTGCCGGAGTCAAGTATAATCTGCTTAAAGGCTTCAAAATCATTGCCTTCAAGGGCATTTACAGCGTTATCAACACGCTTGTTTTCATTGTAAAAATGAATTGCACGGAGAATTGCCCTGTCGTTTACCTTGTCTTTAATCTGAGGAAGTGCTTTCATAAATTCCTCGTATGTAATTTCTCTGAGCACGTTTTTGCCCATTGCTTGAGCAACCGACTCCATCTCGCCTCTTACTGCGGCATAGTCGTCGGTAAGGTCGGAGTGATTTCCGCCTGTGTCAACAATACAGAGGCTGTGACCTGATTTTGAAAAATCAAAAGCAATCTTTTTGATTATGGGATTTTCTGTTGATTTAAAGTCTATTGTAACAAATGTTCCAACGGAGGATGCCATTTGGTCAAGAAGTCCGCAGGGCTTGCCAAAGAATACATTTTCGCTGTACTGTGCAACCTTTGCAATATCAACAGCGTCAATTTTTCCGTCATTAAAGAGATATGACATAACTGTGCCTAAAAGAACCTCAAATGCGGCTGAGGAGGAAAGTCCGGAACCGCCCATAACGTCGGAGGTGGTGCAGGCGTCAAAGCCCGACACTTCAAATCCGAGATTTTTAATTCCTGCGGCAACGCCCTGAACCATAGCGGTGGAATGGCCGTAATTTGCCTCGTTGGGTTCAAGGTCGGACAAATCAACCACATTCATTTTGTGACCCTTTGACTTAACACGGATAGTATTGTCGCTGTTGGGGCTGACAACCGCAATGGCGTCAAGATTAATTGATGCCGCCAAAACCTTACCGTTATTATGGTCCGTATGGTTTCCGCAGATTTCAGTTCTGCCGGGGGCAGACATTACGCTTACCTCTCTGTCCCAACCAAACAATCCGCCGAAATCCTCAACGGTCTGAGCATATCTTTCTCTCTGCTGAATAACGGCGTTGTCGGTAACATAAACAGCCTTTAATGCGCCGTCAAGCTCTCCGTTTCTTAATGCTGAAATTAATTCTTTTACTTTCATAATTCCCTCCACTTAAAGAACAATTTTATATTTGCCTTTTTCGCTGTAAATTAACAGCGTTTGCGTCATCTGACGCGTTTTTCTGCCATAGAAAATATTGAACACCAAGCTTGTAATACCCGAAAACGCCACAATAATTATTAACAGCGTTAGGAACTGCGCCGAAAACGGATTTGTAAACGCCGCACCCAGCTTGGTATATATATAAAGTCTCGGGGCAAAGCCCACGATACTAAGACAGCAATAATATACATAATCGTATTTCATTGAGCCGTAATATTTTGATACCATACCGAGAGGTATAAACGGTATCAGCCTCGTAACAAACAAAACATAGGGATTTCCGTTGCCCTTAAAATGAATCCAGTCACGTATGAACTTAATTTTTTTGATATTCAGTATCATACCTGCCCAGCCGCCGCCAATCCACATACCCTCAATATATTTGACGGTAAAGAAAAACCAAATGCATATAACATTGATTATAATTGCCTGGTTTATGGGAAACACCATACCGGATATTACACACAAAAAACTCAGCGGTATGGGTAGCTGACATTTTGCAATATACAAAGCGAAAATACATATTATTATTTCCGTATGACTGTCAAGGTTTGCAACGGCGTTATCTATCTTTGTAAGCCAGTTAATTAAAGTATAAAAACGTGTTTCAAGCTTAACGTGGTTATAAAGCATTACTCCAAGCACCACAATAAGCCCCACAGTAACGAGAATAATAATATTAGATATTAAGTTTGTTTGATGACGTTTGCTTTTTTTCATCACTGCACACTCAAATCCGATTATATATTGTTAGTTTTTTTCATAATAATTGCCCAAAAACGAGAAGTCGGGCAGTTCGTCCGACAGGGCACACAGTAAATCCATTGTAGATTCATCTCTTACCGAGCCTTGAACATCCACATAGAAAAAGTACCTAAATTCACCGTTTGCAATGGGACGGGATTCTATTTTTGTAAGATTAAGTCCCGACATTGAAAATCTGCCTAAAACTCTGTACAGAGAGCCGGTGGTATGAGAGACGGTAAAAATAAGGGATATCTTATTTGCATCATCGTCAATAACAAGGCTCTTAGAAATTACTATGAAACGGGTTTGATTATTAGAAATATTTTGAATACCTTTTTTAATAATTTTAAGTCCATATTTTTTCGCCGCACTTTCACTGCATATAGCCGCGGCGTTCTTTTTACCGCACTCGCTGACATACTTTGCCGCTGCGGCAGTATTCGTAAAGTTAATTCCCGTAAAATCAAATGTTTTCAAAAAATCGTTACACTGACTCAAAGCCTGGGGATGAGAATAAACATTTTCAATATCCTCATATTTTGTGTCAGGCATAGCGCAAAGACAGTGGTCAATTTTTAAATCATAGGCACCTACCACATAAAAACGGTACTTCATAATTAGGTCGTAGGATTCGTGAACGGAGCCTGCCGTAGAATTTTCAACAGGGATAATTCCGAATTTTGCTTTATTCTGATTTACTGCCTCAAAAACATCCTCAAACTGCTTGAAAAATTTAACGGGAGAGTCAGGGAATAAAGCATTTGCGGCTTTACCGCTGTATGCGCCGTCAACGCCCTGACAGGCGATAGGCTCGCCGTTGGCAGTAAGCTTTTCCTCACGAACTGCATTATTTATTGTATCTCGCAGTTCCTTTCCACCACCGATAATTTTATGCTGAAGCGCTCTTGACGCATCCATTGTGGCAGAAAACACCGTTTTTATAGTATTGCCCTGTTCTCCGCACTTTTCGGCAACATTATCAAGAATTTCCTGCTCTCTTTTTTCATTTAAAACAGGTATTCCTCTTTCAACCTTATATTGAGCAACCTGCTTTGATATATCCATTCTCTTTAAAAGCAAAGGAATAAGCTGTTCGTCAATTTCGTCAATTTCTTTTCTAAGTCCTAAAAGATCCATTTAATTTTGTTTTCCTTTTACATCATTAAATCAAGTATTCCCAAAGCCGCCGCCGCTTCAACAACAGGCACCGCTCTCGGAACAATACAGGGGTCGTGACGTCCCTTAATTATCAGCGTTTCATTTTCCATGGTCTGAAGATTAACACTGCGCTGAGGCTTTGAAATAGAAGGTGTAGGCTTAATTACAACCGAAAATACCAGCGGTGCGCCGTCGGTCATTCCGCCGAGAACGCCTCCGTTATTATTTGAAAGAAGTGTAACCCTTTCATCTTTAATTTCATATTCGTCATTAACTTGGCTTGCGTTTTTCTCGGCAAAATCAAATCCAAGTCCGAACTGAACGCCTTTAACGGCAGGAATACCAAACAGTATCGGGGCAAGGGTGCTTTCCACCGTGTCAAACATATTACCGCCGAGACCTACCGGCAGTCCCACTGCGGCGCATTCTATAATACCGCCGACGCTGTCCTGCTCAAGCCGGCATTTTTCAATTTCAGCACGCATCTCAAGCTCGGCTTCGGGGTTAATGGTGGAAAAGTTTTTTGAAGCAAGAGTATCAAGCTCCTCAGCACTGATATTATTCATATCAAATGCAGTATCCTTAACGCTTCCGATTTGTTTAATATGAGCACCGACGGTGATGCCCTTTTGCTCCAAAATCTGCTTTGCAACGGCACCGGCAAACACTATCGGAGCCGTTAGCCTTCCGCTGAAATGACCGCCGCCTCGTATATCGTTAAAGCCGTCATATTTTACGAAGGCAGGATAATCGCTGTGAGATGGTCTGGGAACGGTCATCAAATTGGAATAATCACCGCTTTGAGTATTTGTATTTTCTATAATCATAGCAAGGGGTGCACCTGTTGTTGTATCGTTAAGCACGCCCGAAATCACATTGGGAATATCCTTTTCAAGCCTCGGTGTAGATGTCAAATCCTTACCGGGAGCACGCCTTGCCATATCCTTATATATTTTGTCAAAATCAAGCTTTACCCCGGCAGGCAAGCCGTCAATTACACAGCCAATGCCTTTTCCGTGGCTTTCGCCGAAAACAGACAATTTAATTTTATTCAGTATCACAGATGACATCTGCTTTACCTCCCAGGGAATTATAATCCTCAAAAAACTGAGGATATGATTTATTTATGCTTTCAGCATCGGTTATTTCCGTTTTTCCGTACGCACCAAGAGCCGCAATGGAAAACGCCATAACGATTCTGTGGTCGTTAAAGCCGTCAAGCTTTGCACCGAAAACATCACCGCAGCCGTTAATAATCATACCGTCCGGCTGTTCAATTACGTCAACGCCCATTTTTTCAAGGTTAGTCACAACGCTTGTAATTCGGTCAGACTCTTTATAACGCAGTCTTTCACCGCCTTTAATAACTGTTTGTCCGTTGGCAAAGGCCGCCGTAACCGCAATTATGGGAACAAGGTCGGGTATATCAGTCACATCAACCTCTATACCTTTTAGACTGCTTTCTTTGCAGTGAACCCGGTTGCCTTCAACTACTATATCCGCACCGAAATTTGCCAGCACATCAATTATATATCTGTCGCCCTGGGCGCATTTTAAATCAAGTCCCGATACGGTAACATCTCCGCATATTGCGCCTGCCGCCAGGAAAAATGCCGCCTGAGACCAGTCGCCCTCAACATTATAGTCAAGAGTCTGATATTTCTGGGAGCCTTTAATAAGGTATCCGAAATTCGTCTCCACTACTCTTACGCCGTAATCATTCATAATTTTCACGGTCATATCAACATAGGGCTTTGACTGAAGTGGTGTTTTAAGTACGATTGCACTGTCTCCTTGAAGATTTGCAAGTGCAAGAAGCAATCCGGTTACATACTGACTGCTGACATTTCCGTCAACCTCATAATTGCCGTTTTGCAATTGACCGCTGATAGAAAACGGTAAATAACCGTCGCTTTTTACTGT
>JBJEPO010000033.1:0-3697 GCA_051881275.1 Eubacterium sp.
CGTCACAGCCGGCAACATCCTTAAAGGTTTTCTTGTTTTCATCGTCACCGTCAAGGCTCTTTGCTTTAATTTTTCCGAAGCTTAATGTCCTGTTGGTTTCTCCGCCTAAGGTGTTGCCCATTCTCTTAATCATCCAAACGGATGACGCAATAATAACAATCACCAAAATAAGCGACGGAAGAAGACTTACCCACCAGGAGCCGCCTGAGCCTTTAACGTAATTATATACAATTTGATTATCCGGATTCTTTGTATTGTACTCGTTTACGTAAGGACCGATATCCTCAATAAAATATGTTACGCTGGGTACGTTGTATGTGTTAATTTTGTTTTTATCTTTATCGGTTTTCAGCTTATACTGAAGCTTACCGCTGCTTAAATCAAGACTGAATTCAGTTACCTGGTCGGTTCTAAACATATCTACGATTTCGGAATAATTTTTTACTTCCTCTTTGCTTTGGTTTGAAAACAAAAAAACCGAGCCTATAAGAACAAGCGGTATAAGAATGTAAAAAACTGCCGACTTCCAATTTTTTGATAAATTGTTTTTCATTAAAGCTAATCCTCCGCACGGATATTAATTAAAATTACGCTGTTAGTAGTGTTGTCAATTTTGACTCTCTCGTCACAGCAATAGCCGTATATTCCTATAACTCCCTTATCGTCAAGAATTACGGGAATACCGTCTCTGTCCTCTACCGGTATCTTCAATTCGTTATAGAGCTTTTTTAACGATTTTGTACAGTCCCGTCCTGCAGGAGAAATTTCGTCTCCGCTTTCTCTTGGACGAACTGTGATACTTCCGACTATTTTATCATAATCGCAGTAAAAATCAAATTCTTTTCTATATAATTCACAGTTATTTAAAAAATCGGCACGTGATGTTATTTTTTTATTCACAATTACACTGCCGAAATCAAGAGATTCCTGAAAAACGGCGATGCGAAGTCTTTTTTTATCAGACACCGCAAAAATATTACCTTTAATCTGATATCTGCCCGGCTTGTTTACCAAATTATAAATTCCGTTTAAATGACAGTCGTCAAGTGTTACGTCATATAAAGAAACAAGCTTGATTATTGCACGTTTAACTGTGCCTTTAGGATATTTTTTTATTTTTTCAGTAAGTAAAGTACCCTTTTTGAAGCATTCGTCGAAGCATTTATTTGCCTCACTGTTAAGACATTCCTCGTCATCGTTAACACTGTCAATGAATCTTTGAAAAACTGTTTCAAATGAGGGATTTAGCTCCTTAAATTTAGGAACAATCTCGTTTCTTATATAATTTCTGGTGTAAGCTGTATCTGAATTTGTACTGTCAACAACAAAGGGAATGTTATTTTCCTTGCAGTAAGTACGAATTTCATCCCCTGTGCAGTTGATAAGCGGACGAATAATATTACCTCTTACGGCAGGAATACCACAGCAGCCTTTAATAGACGTTCCTCTTGATAGCCTAAAAAGCACCGTTTCTATGTTATCGGAAAGATTGTGGGCGGTGGCAATTTTGTCAGCATTAAAGGATTTGAAAAAATCGTATCTTTTTTCCCTTGAATATTCCTCAACGCCTACGCCTGCCTGCCTTGACTCCTCAATGGCATTTATGGAAATTGATTTAAAATCAACTCCGTTATCAAGGCAGAATTTTTTTACAAATTCAGTATCCCTCAGCGATTCTTCACCGCGTATGCCGTGTTCAACATTAGCGGCGGTAATTTTAAGATTGTATTCATCTTTAACGGAGATTAAATAGTTAAGCAAAAGCATTGAATCCGCTCCGCCGGAAATACCGGCAACCACATAATCTCCGTCATTAAGCATATTGTATTTTTTTACTGCGCCGTTAATTTTAGTTATAATTTCTGACATTATCAACTGACCTGAATCTTGTGAATTCTTTATCAAAGGACAATTCTATCGTGCCGGTCTGACCGTGACGGTTTTTGGCAACAATCAGTTCTGTCATAGAATCGTCAATTTCATCCTGTTTATCTTCGGAAACTTCGTTTTTATAATATTCCTCACGGTATAAAAACATAACAATATCTGCGTCCTGCTCTATTGAGCCTGATTCTCTTAAATCCGACAGCTGAGGCTTATGTGACTTTCCTCTGCCCTCTGTTCCTCTGGAAAGCTGGGCACAGCAAATAACGGGAATATTCAGGTCCTTAGCCATCATTTTAAGATTACGTGTGATTTCGGAAACCTCCTGTACACGGTTTTCTTTTCTTGTGGCAGACTGAACAAGTCCTAAGTAGTCAATAATAATTACATCAACATTTTTAAGACGGCGAACTCTTGACTTAATCTCAGGTACGGTAATTGAGGAGGTGTCGTCAAGATAAAGCTCAACATCCTTAAACTGTCCTGCCGCATTGCCTATTCTCACCCATTCATCATTGGTAAGCTCGCCTGTTCTGAATTTCTGCGACGTAACGCCTGCCTGTGAGGCGAGCAGTCTTTCCGCAAGCTGTTCCTTTGTCATTTCAAGAGAAAAGAATATTGTTTTCTTCTTGGCAATCATAGAAACGTTTTGGGCAAGGTTAAGGGCAAAGCTTGTTTTACCCATTGCAGGACGGGCGCCTATAAGTATAAAGTCAGATTTGTTAAGACCTGTAATATACTTGTCGAGCAGACCGAAGCCCGTGGGTATTCCCTTGTAATCTTCCTTGTTTTCGCCAGTTAACTTATTAAGCTTGTCATATACGCCGTTTACAATAACTTCGCTGATTTTTGACGGTCCGTTAACTTCCTTGCCCTGACGAATGTCATAGATTTTCTGTTCTGCGGAATCAAGAATAGACGAAGCACTGCCGGAGGCAGATGATGCATCCTCTATAATTTCCTGGGAAACCTGAATCAGAGTGCGAAGATAATACTGCTCTTTTACTATTTTTGCATAGCTTTCAACATTTGCGGTTGACGGTACGCTTTGGGCAAGCTGAAGCAAATACTCCTTACCGCCGGAAAGGTCGTAAACGCCGTCCTTTGCAAGAGCGTCTGCAATCAATACCGGGTCAATGGCACCGTTTGAGCCTGTAAACATTGATACCATTGCCGCAAAAATCTGCTGATGCTGAGGCAGATAAAAGCTATCGGGTTTAAGGTGCATCAGCACGTCTTCCATACATTTAGGCTCTATTAATACACAGCCTAAGACGCTCTGTTCAGCCTCAAGATTATACGGCAGTGAAACACTTAAATTATCAGCCATCACAAACTCCTACGCTTCGCTAACCTGTACAAAAATTTTGGCAGTAATACCCTGGTAAACCTTTACCTCTGCCTGAACGGTTCCGAATGATTTAATATCGCTCATACTGATTTTTCTTTTATCAATACTTTCGCCTAATTCACTGTTAATTTTTTCAGCAACGTCTTTTGCGGTTACTGAGCCGAAAAGCTTGCCGTTTGCACCGGCTTTTGCAGTAAATTTAAAGGTTTTGCCCTCAAGCCTTTCAGCAACCGCATTAGCCGCCTTAATTTCTTCGGCCTTGTGAAATTTCTTTGCTTTTTCTTTGTTGTTATAGTCGTTTAATGCCTCTGCGTTTGCCTCAACGGCTAATCCCTTTGGAAAAAGGAAATTTCTTGCGTAGCCGTCGCTGGCATTTACAAGGTCGCCTTTTTTACCTAACGCTTTAACATCTGCTTTAAGAATTACTTTCATAATCTATTCTCCTACATATCCATAATTATC
>JBJEPO010000034.1:0-3671 GCA_051881275.1 Eubacterium sp.
TTACGGCAGCTGCTCAAAATATGAAAAAAATAGCAATGTGTTGTGGGTAATACATCGCTATTTTGCACGATTTTATAAAAATAGCCCTCGAATCATTTCTGAAACGAGGGTTTGTCAGCAGTCTGAACAGCAAGCATTAGCTTGCTGTTCTTTTGATTTACTATGATGATTTGATATGCTTTTTCCATTTTATATTTGCCAAAAGTGAAAAGGAAAATGTAAGCACGGAGGAAATAATCCAAATTAATATTACCGCAGTCCAGCCGTATTTATCGGATACTGCGCCAAAGCCATAGGTTGACACGGCACAGCCGATATACGCCGCAGAATTTAATATTCCCGTAACGCTTGAGGTATGACCTGCTTTTGAAAATCTGACAGGCACCCGTGAAATAATCAAATAATTTAAGGAATACATAGACATTGTGGTCAACGCCAGCAAAATAATTGAAGCTATAACAGGCAGTTTGCCGATAAAAAGCAAAAGACACATAGGTATTAGAGCCAAAAGTGAGCAAACACCTGCCGTTTTCATTTCGTTACATCCAAGTTTTTTATATAGTGGAGTAATGATATAAGCACCGAAGGCGTTGAAAATAGGCAATACAACTGTCAAAAATACCGAGAATGACTCAGAAGCGCCGTATTCCTCCATAATCATTGTAGGCACCCAGTTAGTTATACCGTCCCTCATCATACCGTGAAGGAAAGACGGAACAATAATTATTAGAAGTCCCGATGAAATTAACAGAGGAAGAAATCCCGATTTGTTTTTTATATCGGATTTTTTTGATTTAACAGTATTTTGTGTAATAATACTGCCTTTACAACGCATTACTGTTGTTGTCATTAGAATAAACGAAGCAAAAATAACTGCACTTCCGCAAAGAAAAATACTATTCCAGCTTGAATATTTTAATATTAAGGTTGAACACAGATAAGCCAAAACAGTACCCACAGGCAGAGAAAGAGCAATATTAAGCACTGCCTTTTCACGAAGAGCACTGTTTATGGTTTCCGAAAAAATACGCAGAAGCGGTGCCCAAAGCATTGACTGAAATATTCCGTTAACTCCCCAAATAACAGCCATCAGCGCAAGTGATTTAGCATAAGCCATAGAAAAGCAGCAAGCCGCACTGCCTAAAGAGCCTAAGAGAACCATTGAAAAAGGATTTACCCTGTCCCCTGCTATACCGCTGATAATCTGCCCTGCGCCGTAGCAAATAAAAAACGCAGTGCCCACAAGTCCGATTTGTCCTTTATCATAAATGCCGGAATTAACAACTGAAGCAATGGCGGCTGAATAACAGGTTCTGCCGAAATATGCACATGAATACAATACCCACAGAGAAACAACAACCAGCCTGCTTTTATTTAAGTCATTTAAAACGTACTTTTTCATTTAATTAATTCCTCAATAGGCTTTGATAATGCGAGAAATGTTGTTCTGTCCTGAATTTTCTGTGTTCCGTGACGGTTTGAATGACCGCCGTGGTCTGATGCGATAACAACAAGCCAATCCTCGCTGTTAAAAGTATTTCTTTTTTTGATTTCAGTCAAAAGCTTATATGAAATCCTGTCAAGATTACATACTCCGGAGACGTACCTGTAATTATTATCGCCAAATCCTGTTGAATGTCCGTTCATATCGGGATTTTCAAAAATTCCAAAAATAAAATCATCATCAGATTTAATTCTGTCAGATAAATTGTCAAACAATTCTTCATCGGTTTCAAATTTAAAATAATACTGCTGAAGATTTTTCTCCTGTGCGTAATCTATTTCGCTTTTATATGTATTGTCAAAATGAATAGGCCATATTGCACTGAAGGATGTTTTATAACCCTTAAGTGATAATGCTTTAATTACTGTGGGATAATCTTCATCAAGCGACCATTCAATACCCTGACGCCAGGTTTTTTTCATCCATTTACCGCATAAAGCAGACGCCCATCCCTGTGCGGTGCTTGTTTCCTGCGGTTCATTTTCTTCACCGCCAACATAGGTAATATATAAACCGCCGTTTTTCTTTATGGCAGAAATTGCACTGTAAAGCGCCGTATCATTACAACCGCTTATCTTACTGTCTGCGCTTTTAATGAGATATTTCATAGCATCTGCACGGCAGCCGTCCCATCCGATAAAAATACATTTAGGTGTCTTATCGGAATTTTCAAAATGATTTAAAACTGCTTTAGAAATAACAGTCTGCGGAAATTTCGTTTCATAGGTATTGTTAAAAATATTTTTTGAATTTACTGTATTGATGTATTTTTTATTATTAAACATAATTACACCCGAATTTTAAATTAATATTCTTTACAAACGGTTACTGTATTTTGTCCTCTGTGGCGGATTAGTGATTGTGTAGTAAAGGAGCTGTCCTTTTTAATATTAATCAGCGTACCGCCTCTAAAAGGCACAACATAAATATTATGGTCGCAGGAAAGTCCGTAAGTAAGTCTTATGCCTTTATAATTAACGGAATAATTATTCATGTGGTCGTGACCGACAAAGCAGCCCTTTGTTGAACCGAGCTTTTCCATTGTTTCAAACATTTTATCATCAACAACAGGTGAACATTCCTTTTCCATACGTCTTCCCCAAAGTGTTTCGCCCTCGTCATACCCTAATTTGTATTCCTGCATTGGAATATGGAAAAAGGCAAGTGAAGGAACAACCTTGCTTTCATCGCCGTTTTCCTCCTTGGCAATTTGCTTTACCGTATTTTCGTACCACTGCACTTGATTATCGTGGAACCGGTCATAGCCTTCGTTTTCTTCGTCATAGCTGTTTGAATCCATAAAAATTAATGATGTCAAGGCTTTGCCGTTATCGTCACGGACTGTATAATAATAGTTGCCCATACCGTCAGTGTTTTCATCTCCACGCTCATATATGCAGTATTTAAGAGATTCAAGATAATCATTAAGTGTTTGCTTATCGGCAATTTTCTCGGGGTCTAAAATCTCGTTTGGTTCATACTGAATGTCAAGTCCCTCGTGATTTCCGAAGGTGAACGCCCATGGTATTTTAAATTCTTCCATAAAGGTGCAAAATGACTTGAACGCCGTATAATTTTCCTTTTCGCTCGTAACATCACCTGTTACAACAATCATATCGGGCTTTGCTGTTTCAACCATAGCGGTAATTGTTTTATATGCCTTTGCGTCCTTTTTTTCGTCATTGAGAATATGTACATCCGTTATCTGCAAAACAGAAAATGCAGTATCCTCTGCCCTAACATATTTCTTTCCGTAAAATGTAACGGTTAATGTTGCAGTGCCGCCGATAATTGCAAGAATAAGCAAAATGCTAATTGAAACTTTTACTCCTTTTTTCATATTAAATAATCTCCTAACAGATTTGTTATCATCAAGCTTCGGTAATTTATGAAGGTGTTTGTCAATACTTAGCCTTCCCGACTTTGCCGAGGCTTTAGCGTTGTTCTATTAAAGCATATTTTTTATTTTTTTACATTCGTATAAACCATTAAAGCCGTAAAACTCTTTCGCATTATTAAAAAGAAATTTTTCTTTTTCTGTTTCGGTTAATTCCGTTGATTTAAGTATAAAATCAAAGCTCATTTTATATGTTATTTCAACCATTGTGCGTGGATAATCACTGCCCCACATAAGCTTTTCTATACCGCAGATGTCAATAGCCTCTCT